>CALQAT020000001.1:0-102172 GCA_943328625.2 Bordetella parapertussis
CCGATGCAGAGTTGCGTAAACGTAACTGGCACGCTCGACGCACCAACGGAATCTGGGAGGCCGACCCAAACGCCGGGCATCGCGCACTTGTTGACCTCGAGAAGGCCGCCAACTTAGACCTACTCGTCACGCAGAACATCGATGGCCTTCACCTCCAGGCGGGCTCAGACCCGATGCGCGTAATCGAGATACACGGAACGACCCTTGAGGTTAAGTGCCTTGCGTGTGGATGGCGCGGCCCGATGGGCGAGACGCTCGATCGTGTAGCTGCAGGCGAAGAAGACCCCGCGTGCCTTGAGTGCGGAGGAATGCTCAAGAGCGGCACAGTATCGTTCGGCGAGTCGCTAAACAGTGCCGATCTCGCGCGGTCCATGCGCAGCGCGAAGAATGCAGACCTATTCATTGCCATCGGAACCTCCCTCGGGGTCTTTCCAGTAGCGAATCTGCCGCGCACCGCATTGAGCACGGGCGCACGCTTAATAATCATTAACGGCGAGCCCACGCCATACGACCATCTCGCAGATGCTGTATCCCATGCCCCCATAGGCGAGGTACTCCCCGCTCTCGTAGCGCTTATCTAACTCAACCGCTAATGCCGCCGGTAGGGGCCCAATTTGGGATGAATATCTCACAGGTTGGCAATACCTGACCTTTGGGGTAGGATTTATCCCCGTAAGCCAGCACTGCTTAACACAGACCCTTCCCAGACTCTCTCCCCAAGGGGTATTTCATGGCGAGCTTCAGAGAGCTCCTAGCCCGCGCCAAGGCCGGCATAACAGAGATCAGCCCAGCGGAGGCCGAGACACGCCTAGGCACCTCTACATTTATTGACGTACGCGAGCAGGACGAGTTCGACGCCGGCACTATTCCGGGCGCCGTCCACATCCTGCGCGGCTTCCTTGAGAGTCAGGTCGAGAGCCGAGTCCCCGATCGTGACGCTCCGGTAGTTCTGTATTGCGCAGGAGGCATGCGCTCCGCGTTCGCAGCTGTAACCCTCAATGAGATGGGCTACACGAATGTCGTCTCAATGGAGGGCGGATTCGGTCAGTGGAAGAACGAAGGCCGCAACTGGATCACTCCTGTCTCCCTAAGCGCTGAGCAACGCGATCGTTATAAGCGTCACCTACTTCTCCCTGAGGTAGGCGAGGCTGGGCAGCAGCGTTTACTAGAGAGCAAGGTGCTGTTGCTCGGTGCAGGTGGGCTCGGATCTCCTGCGGCTATGTATCTCGCAGCAGCAGGCGTTGGAACCCTTGGCATTGTTGATATGGATGTTGTAGATAACTCAAATCTTCAGCGACAGATTCTTCACAACATTGACCGTGTAGGCGACCGCAAGGTTGACTCCGCAAAGAAGACACTCACGCTTCTAAACCCAGATATCAATGTTGTTGGTTATGACGTGCGCTTTGGTGCCGAGAATGTTCTAGACATCCTCGATGGCTACGACGTGGTTGTCGACGGTACTGACAACTTCCCAACTCGTTACCTCTTGAACGACGCTGCATTGATCAAGCGAATCCCTGTGGTTCACGGATCAATCTTCCGTTTTGAGGGCCAGGTAACTGTCTTCGATCCTTATGTTGGGCCCTGCTACCGATGCTTGCTCCCTGAGCCCCCACCACCGGAGCTTGCGCCTTCCTGCGCAGAGGCCGGAGTTCTTGGGGTTCTGCCAGGGATCATCGGATCGATTCAGGCTCTCGAGGCGATCAAGTTGCTCCTAGATCTTGGAGATCCGTTACGCGGAAGACTCCTTGCATATGACGCTCTTGAGCAGTCGTTCCGTACCTTCAAGGTACGTCGTGATCCGCGCTGCCCTGCATGTGGCGAGGACGCTCCAGAGATCGTGATCGCAGAGTATGACCAGCACTGCTTGCCACACGCTGTACTCGCAGATGGCAGTACCGCTGGTCACTAGTTGATCCTGCGTTTTGATCCTGCGTTTCGCACGTTCGATTAAGAGGGAGGCCCCGGCTTTTGCCGGGGCCTCCCTTTATAACTGCTTCAACTTTGTTTCGTAATTAATTACGGAGTCTTAGTCGTCTTCATGTTTGTTATCGCCTTCGGCATACGGATGCTCTTGAGATTGGCCTTCTTCCACTTCTTTACCTCTGCCTTGATTCCAACAGCAGGGACAGCCTTCGCTCCCTTTGGATTCTTCATCCCGGCCAGCACAGGAGGCTTAGGCGTCTTGGCAATTTTGTAATCAACAGACGGTGGCTTTGATGCGTCGATGTATTTCTGTAGATCGAGTACGTCCGTAGCCGGAACTCCCACACCCGTTGGGCATGGCAGCACGTTCTCTATGTTTGAAGGCTTACTCGTCTTAAATACATTGTTAGAGAAGCAGTTGCCCTCTCCACCGAACGTAGCGAGATCCCCCTCGCCCGAATCGCTCACGATGTTATTAATAACACGGTTGCGATTGGCGAAGAATACTGTCTTGTCTGGGTTTAGAACAGAGACGATGCCAGCAATGTCGTGGTCCCATACTCGATTCTTTGTGACCAGGTTGTCGTTACCACCCGCAATGAGGATTCCATTCCCCTGCGCCAACTTTGCAGCTCCAATCGCTGGTGTCTCACCATTGTTGTTTGAGTAAACAAGGTTTCCAATCACCGTGGCCTTGCGCTGAGGAGCAAGAGCTTCTCCGTCTCCACTATTCGGCACGATTCCAGCGCGGTTGTAGCGCCAGATTGAGTTTGCAATCACGAGATTGCCGCTCGCATTAGTACCGGAGTATCCGAGGCCGTTGTACTCAGATATCGAGTCGCGGATAATCGAATGACAGGGAAAACACTGACCTATGTAGAACCCTGCGTCCGGGGATCCCGAGCCGTAGTCGTGATCCAGAATCCCTTCAACAGAGTCGAATGCATAGATGCCGTAGTCACCAGTGCGCGTTGCTGTGAGGTAAGAGCCTCTGTAACCCTTGACCCCAGTCCAGAAGAACCCGTTACGTTCGTAACGGCGTGCTGTCATGTTCTCAACGACAACACCGTTGGCGCCGATGATCTTGATCCCGTTCTCGAGTTCATACCGACCATCGAGAACTGTCTTGTTCCGGTCTAGCCCGCGAATAACAACTCTGTCTGTCGTCACAAGAACTGCTTCGTGGTAAACGCCCGGGGATACAAGGACCATGTCCCCTGGGTTTGCCTTATCGACCCCGCCTTGGATCGTCTTCGCATCGGCCGGCACACGAATCGTCTTAGATTTACCGCTACTAGCGAGTGTTCCGGAGCGGCCATCTCCATCTTGTTTTGAATCCTTAGGGAGAGTTCCATCGGCATTCTTTACAGTGATGGATCCGAACATTCCACGCCCGGGGGCTCCATGGAATGAGCAGAAGTATTCGTATACCCCAGGTTTTGCAAATTTGAACTCATACTCCTCACCGACACCGATGAGTTTGTCGCCCCATTCAGCATTCTTCTTGTCGGGGATGACGTTATGTTCGTTGTAGCCCTCATTGGGCCAATGAATTGTTGCCCCTGGATCAACAGTGACACGCCGAGGCGTAAATACGTTGTCCTTCATAGTGACATTTACATCGATGTACTCCTGCACTGCCGAACCAGTGCTTTGCCTGGAGGCAGAGGCAGGAGCCGCAACCGCAATCAACCCGCTAAGGCCTAGAGATGACACTACGGCTAGCGCAAGTAAACGCCTCGCCCTGAGAATTTTCAGGCTGCCTTGCTCCCCCATGAGTCGCAATCTCGGCATAGTGATTCTCTGCGTTGTCATTAAATCCCCCGATTTAATCTCTGTAGATCAACAATGGATCTATTACTAGCAAACCGCCACAATAAATTGAGTAGCGGTATACCTCTTGATTCCCTACTTAGGATTCCTGAAGGTTAGCGCCAACTCGATGAGCGTGCGCGTTGCAAATCCGGTTCCACCTCTTGGCGTGTAACCGCTATCAGCACTTGCACGCGATGGACCGGCTATGTCGATGTGCGCCCAGGGTGTAACCCCCACAAAAGCCTCCAAAAAGAGGCCGGCCGTGAGCGCTCCCCCGTAACCGCCGCTACCAATATTCTTTAGATCTGCTATCTCGGACTCGATTAGAGGCTTGTACTCCTCTGGCAACGGAAGGGGCCAGACTGACTCCCCGACACGATCAGCCGCAGCCTGCACCTGATCGCGCCACGAGTCGTTATTACCCATAAGCCCTGCGATCTTGTCGCCAAGCGCAACCATGCATGCTCCTGTCAATGTCGCAACATCAACAATTGCAGCGGCTCCATCATCAGCAGCAAGCGATAATGCATCGGCGAGGATCAATCTCCCCTCAGCATCGGTGTTCAAAACCTCGACGGTCTTGCCATTGCGGTGCTTTAAAACGTCTCCCGGGCGAATAGCAGTGCCACTCGGCATGTTCTCTACCAACGGCGCGTAACCAATCACCTTCTGCTTGACCCCAAGATCGCGAAGCACGGACATCGTTGCAATGACCGCTGCCGCTCCGGACATATCGGTCTTCATCGCTTCCATACCGCTCGCCGTCTTGAGGGAGAGGCCGCCGGAGTCAAATACAACTCCCTTACCCACCAAAGCAAGAGCCGGGCCGCGTGCTCCGGTTGGCGAGTAGGTGATCTTTACGAAGCGGGGCTTGCGTGCTGACCCCTGGGCCACACCAATCACGCCCCCCATACGAGCGCGACGAATCTCTTCGGGCCCGAGTACTTGGACCCTCACTCCCTTGCCGCGCAGCAGTGTCTGTGCTGCTTTTGCGAATACCTCAGGTGATTTATCGGCAGCGGGGGTATTTATGAAGTCCCGCGCCCAGCAAGTTGCTTCTGAGATCAATACTCCACGATTCGCTCCAGCAAGGACGCGCGCTCCGCCGCCACCAAGGAGAGTGACACTCGCTAGTGCAGAGGCTTTTGCCTTCGTCTTGTGCTCGATGTATCGGTAACCACCGAGTACACATCCCTCTGCAACTGCCTGAGCGGCTGCGGTTCGATCAATTGATTCAGGGGCTGCATCAAGAATCGTTGTCGCGAGCGACTTGGCCTTTGATCCGCGCTTCGCAATTGCTGCGCCGCACTTACGCAGCACCTCAAGACTCAACGAAGACTCCGCGCCGAGACCAAAAACCATCGCGGCTTTAGCGGCACCTGAGTCGCCGAGGGGCACCATCAGCGTCTCCCCGACCTTCCCCTCAAAACCAGCCGAGGCTAGGAACGCAACGAGACCACCCGAGAGCGCCTCATCGAGCAACTCTGCACCTGGGCCTAAGAGCCTTCCACTAAATACCGGAACGGCGAGAAGGTCGACCCTCGCTCGTGATGCTGAGGTTGCGCTAACACGAAACACGATACTCATTTATGTTCCTTTCGAGTACACGATTCTTGAATGGAAGATTTTTATTAGAGGTTTTTATCTGCAGAAGCGCAGAAGATCAGTCGACTATTTCGCGCCTTGCGGGTCTAAATACTCCTTCTTGCCATCGAGCAAGGGTCCAGCAGAGATCTGCAAGACGATTTAGGTAAGGAACAACCTGGCTCTCAGCCTCAAGCCAACCAAGGCGAGTCGCTCCAACACAGTCGCGCTCTGCTCTGCGGACAACGGTTCGAGCAACATCAAGCAAGGCAGAGATTCGGTTCTCGCCTGGGAGTACAAACTCCGTGGGCTGTTCAAAGCGCTCCGTAATTGCGTCAATAATTGGCTCGAGCTGCGTAACCATCTCAAGAGTTACACGGGTCGTTCCATCAGTTAATTTCGAGCGGTTCTCTGGAGCGGTAGCGAGTTCGGCTCCGACTACGAAGAGGTCCCGCTGGAGTCGAATAAGCAGCTCAAGAATCTCAGAGCCCGCCTCGGCCTCAGCCCGTGCGACACCTAGCGCCGAGACGGCTTCATCCGTTGTTCCATAGGCATGCGGGCCGGCATCGTCTTTTGAGACGCGCCCCCCGTATAAGAGTGCTGTAGTGCCGTCGTCTCCACCGCGCGTATAAATTTTCACTCTCTTAGTGTACGGCGACGACCCCCCTTGGCACGGCTCCCGGCTTTGCAAGAGCGCTTCCCTATGCCCAAGGACTAGATAGGACCCCCCAGCCCTTAGACTCTGCGCCGATGAGTAACTTTCTAAAAGCCCTAACTGAGCGAGTGTTGGTTCTTGATGGCGGTTTTGGGACGTGGATGCAGGCCTATGACCTAGGACCTGACGACTTTGGCGGCGAGGAGCTTGAGGGCTGCAATGAGAACCTTGTTGCAACAAGGCCGGATCTCATCACTGCCATGCACTCCGATTACCTAGCAACCGGCTGCGACGCGGTTGAGACAGCCACCTTTGGAGCCTTTGGTCTCGTATTAAACGAATACGACATCGCTGACCGTTCCTATGACCTAAATGTTGCAGCGGCCAAGTTGGCTAAAGATGTTGCAACAGACTTCTCAACACCGGATCGACCTCGCTGGGTAGTGGGCTCCATCGGACCCGGAACACGCCTCCCCTCACTCGGGGCTATCTCGTTTGCTGACCTTCGCAACGATTATGAGGTACAGGCCGCTGGGCTGCTTGCTGGTGGGGCAGACGTACTTCTTATTGAGACTGTCTATGACCTACTTCAGGCCAAATCTGCACTAATCGCATGTCGACGCGCTATGCAGGCAGCAGGGCGCGAGGTCCCGTTGATGGTGCAGGTAACCATGGAGACAACCGGGCGCATGCTTGTTGGCTCGGAGATTGGAGCCGCATTAACAGCACTTGAGGCCATGCGACCAGATGTAATCGGAATGAACTGCGCTACCGGTCCACAGGAGATGACAGAACACCTGCGCTACCTAGCGCAGCATTCCCAGACCTTTATCTCGTGCCTCCCTAACGCCGGGCTTCCGAGCGTTGTCGATGGCCACACGCACTACGACCTGACTCCCGTTCAACTTGCCGATGCGCACGAGCGCTTTGTGACTGAGTTTGGTGTCAACATCGTGGGCGGGTGCTGCGGCACAACCCCTGAGCACATTGCTGCAGTAGTTGATCGTGTTGGCGGTCGAGCACCGATGGTTCGCACCCCTACCCTTGAGCCATCATGCTCGAGTCTCTATAGCCAGGTTCCGTTCGACCAAGAGGTCGCGTTCCTTGCACTAGGGGAGCGCACTAACGCGAATGGATCTAAGAAATTCCGCGATGCAATGCTCGAAGAAGACTGGGATACATGCGTAAATATGGCGCGTGAGCAGGTCAAAGAGGGCGCACACGTGCTTGACATTTGCGTTGATTATGTAGGCCGCGACGGCGTTGCTGATATGCGTGAAATTGCAGGGCGCTTCGCCACGCAGGCTGCGCTCCCGCTTGTATTTGACTCCACTGAACCCGAGGTCATGGAGGCTGGCCTTCAGTTATTTGGTGGCAAAGGCATCCTCAACTCAGCCAACCTTGAGGAGGGCGAGGCCCCGGGCACTCGACTCGATCGTGTCCTACGCCTAGCTAGCGAATACGGAGCGGCGGTTATCTGCCTTGCAATCGACGAAGAAGGACAGGCTCGCGATCTCGAGTGGAAGATGCGTGTCTGCAAACGCATCTACGACCTCGCGGTCAATAAGTACGGAATACCACCAACCGATCTCTTCTTCGATCCGCTTACGTTTCCACTAAGCGCCGGTACCGAGGATCTGCGTGGCGATGCGATTGAGACCATAGAAGCGATCCGGCGCATTAAGTCAGATCTTCCTGGCGCCTCAACCGTGCTGGGTCTATCCAACGTCTCCTTCGGGCTCAAGCCTGCAGCGCGCCATGTTTTGAACAGTGTCTTCCTCGACGAATGCCGCAAGGCGGGCCTTGATGCAGCGATTGTGCATGCAGCACGGATCATGCCTCTTCATAAAATTGATCCGCGGGCAATAGAGGTAGCACTCGATCTCATCTGGAACCGCCGCACCGACGATTACGACCCGCTCATGGAGTTCTTGGAGATGTTCGAGAACGTGACAGCAGGAGCGGTGGAACGCGAGGATCGCTCCGGCTGGACCGTTGAGCAGCGCCTAAGTCATCGCATCATTGACGGCGAGCGTGATGGCCTTGAGGTCGATCTAGATGAAGCCCTTTCCGGTGGGCGACCCGCTCTCTCAATTATCAACGATGTATTGCTAGAGGGAATGAAGATCGTTGGGGAGCGCTTCGCTACCGGCGAGATGCAACTTCCTTTCGTGCTTCAGAGCGCGGAGACAATGAAGAAGTCGGTTGCTTACCTAGAGCCGCATATGGAGCAGGCAGATGCTGGCGGCAAAGGAATAGTTGTACTCGGAACCGTTAAGGGTGACGTTCACGACATTGGGAAGAACCTTGTCGACATTATTCTTACGAATAATGGCTATGAAGTTCACAACATCGGCATCAAAGCACCCCTCAACGTTTTCTTAGATAAAGCGCGCGAGGTCAACGCAGACGCAATCGGTATGAGCGGTCTCCTCGTAAAGAGCACGATCATCATGCGTGAGTATCTACAGGAGATGAACTCGCTTGGGTTTGCAGGGACCCCTGTGATGCTTGGTGGCGCCGCACTCACACGTAGTTACGTTGAGTCAGACCTTCGAAAGATCTACGAAGGTAGGGTTTTCTACGGAAAAGACGCGTTCGAGGGGCTTCGCACGATGGATACTCTCATGCAGGGCAAGAAAGATGGAAACCTTGATCCCGAGTTCGGGCGCGCCGAGGGAGCGAAGCGCAGCACCCCGAGGCGAAGTGAGCAGGTTGAGGATGAAATCGAGATCCCATCACGCTCAGATGTCGCGACTGACGTCGAGATCTTTAAGCCGCCGTTCCTAGGGCATCGAGTAGCTAAGGGCATCGCGCTCGACGATATAGCCGCATACATAAATGAGACTGCACTATTTAGAAACCAGTGGCAGTTCAGACCTGAGAAAGGCAGCGGCGGCTCTGAGTCTGACGAAGAGTTTAAGAATCGAATTCGCCCGATACTGCGTGCTGAGCTCGATCAAGCAAAAGCAGAGGGCTGGCTCGTACCGACTGTCTCGTGGGGCTACTTCCCCGTCAACAGTGAGGGCGGAGATTTAATCATCTGGACTGATGACACACGTCGCACAGAGCGCATGCGAATGAGCTTTCCACGACAGCGACGAGCACCCTTCCACTGCATCTCAGATTTCTTCCGCTCAACTGAGTCTGGAGATGCCGACTACGCGGCCTTCCACGTCGTAACGGTAGGAGAGGAGGCCTCGATCAAGGAGCGAGAACTCTTTGCAGATGATCGCTATGCCGATTACCTACGCTGCCACGGACTGAGCGTTGAGATGACAGAGGCCCTCGCAGAGTTGTGGCATCGTCGCATTCGCGAAGATTGGGGTTTCGCCGATCAGGACGGACCAAACCTTGCCGGTCTATTTAGGCAGCAATACCGAGGGTCAAGATACTCATGGGGTTACCCGGCATGCCCCGACTTAGAAGAGCAAGGAAAGTTGAATGAACTGCTTGACCTTGGCTCAATCGGAGTACAGATCACTGAGGAGTTCCAGCTCACTCCCGAGCAGAGCACCTCTGCGATTATTGTTCCCCACCCTGAGGCTAAGTACTTCGTAGTCTGATAACGCGTCTTGCTTATTCGAGATGAGCAGCGAGAGTTAGAGCGCTAAATATTTCGACAGCCGAGCAACGGGTTTACTCCGCCGCCGATGTCGATTGCGTAGACACAGACCTGGCTACCTCCGCCAGAGATTGTGGTGTCGAGACCATGAAGATCTCCGTACGAGGAGAAGGCAGCGCCGACATCTGGGCGTGAAAGGTTTGCTGTAGCCGAAGCCCTCAATACGCGGTCGACATAAAAATGGAGAGTAACTGGGTTCGCACTGTCAGGGTCGATAGCCCAACCCGTTACACGAATACCACTAGGAGTTCGGCTAACGCTATCTATGCTCCCGAATGGCTGCGCCGTAACCGTGATAGTTCTGCACCCAATCAGGGAATTTACTCCGCCGCCAACATTTATCGCATAGACACAGTACGTAGTTGCACCAGTCGTTGTTGCAGGAATTATTGAGTCGAATCCGTGGTTAGATCCCCATGCTGGAAAGACCGAACCAACATCGGATCGAGCAGTATTTGCGCTAATCGCGGATACAAGTTGACCGTTTGCGTATACATGGAGAGTCACAGGGCCCGCAGTATCGGCATCTAAGGCCCAACCGCTCAGCCTCACACCACCCGCTACACGTCCAACTACCTCAAGACTCCCGAGAGGCGTTCCACCAAGAACAGTCGTGCAGGTACCGAGTCGCGGATTGGTTACACCATCTACGATGTTTATTGCATAGAGACATACCTCGCCGCCTTGCAGAGGCACAAATGCATCAAAGCTGTGGGCGTCGCCATAACCAGGGAAGTAGTTGGAGAAACCCGGTCGGGAGAGGTTGGCTGAGATCGCAGCCCCCACTCCGCCGGCGTATACATGAACCGAGACTGGATCTGCAGAGTCTGGGTCAAGCGCCCAGCCAACAACTCGAACTCCACCGGGGACGCGCGAGACAGACTCAACGTTCCCAATCGGCGTAGGCCCTATCAAAGTGCTGCAACCAAGTTGTCGCACCGCTACGCCAGGGCCAACATTTACAACGTAGACACAGAGGTTTCCTCCAGAGACTGGAGCCACCGCATCAAAACCATGATTAGCGCCATAGGGAGGGTACGCGGCGCCAATGTCCGGGCGAGCAACCCCCGCAGGAATCGCAGCGGCCAACGCGCCATCTCGCGTTATCAGAATTGTTGCGGCTGTAACAAGATCGGGGTCAAGCCCCCAACCGCGAATCCGCACACCACCCGGCGCGCGACTCATTGAGTCGAGCGCTCCAACGGGATCGGGGCCAGCGATTACTCCGCAGCCGAGGGGCGTGTCTCTAGAGCCGGTCCCTACATTGACTCCGTATACGCATACGGTGCCGCCGGTTGTGACTGGCAGCACGCCATCGAAGCCATGGTTCGCTCCAAAGTTAAATACCGCTGCAACATCGGGTCGATATCCATTCGCAAGAATCGTGCCGATCGGATTGTCGTTTAGCGTCACGCGAACTGATATTGCATCCGGGGTTGAGACATCAAAACTCCACCCTCCAACATGCACTCCGCCCGGTACACGCTCGACTAGGTCCGTGCGCCCAGCAGGGTCAGCTCCGGCAGCGGCGAGCGCAGGGATACCGTTCCATACCAATACCCTTTGATACAAGGAGATAATGGTTGCTGCATAAGTCGTTGAGCTAGCCCAGTTGCCATTACCCATTTGATTCCAGGTAGCTGCACGACCTTTTGCAAAGAATGTATCGAAGTTATAAATCGCTAGCGCAGGGTCGTATGTGTAGACGCCGTTTACAGTGCGGCGTCCGTACCACTCGACAACCGGGGCGTTGCGTAGGCCGCTTGCACGCGAGGTGATATCCGCGTAGTTCTTTAGGTGCTGAATCTGGGCGCGTACCCCAGTTCGAGCGTTCGGGAACGGCCGACCTGAGTTACAGGTATCACAGGCGCCCATCCCCGCGAAGTTGTAATCGGCTGGTTTAACCATGCTGCCAACGAAACCAAAGTACCCAGTCTCAACAATGGATTGGATAAATGCGATGTCACCTCGAAGATTCTCTGATACCCCCTCATCAACAAAATATGAGGCGAGTGCGTCAATATTCTCTCCGGGGACATTGAGGGTTCGCCCCGTCGACCTATACCAAGCAGCTAGCTGTGCAGAGTTGAGAACCGGCGGACCGATTACTGGAACAGTGATCGCATCTGCAGAGGCCGGAGCAGCTTTGACAGCGGCCAATACAAGCCCAGCAGCAAGAAGGGTAAGTGCGCTAACGATTGCTATGCAACGCCGGAGCACCGGAACCCGACGCGCGCCTCCTGGCGATGTGACGGCGATACTTGAGGAATACTCGACTGGATTCATATTTGGATTCTTAAGTATGGGGGACGGATAAGACCGAAGTTACTTGAGTAGTCTTATGTTGTCTTCTGTTGCCAGTGTGATAGGAGAGGTCATAGTTGAGGTTAGAGCCCAGAGGCTCCAAAAGCATGTCAATCTGGTCTCCGTTGGATCCTTATCGGCACCATGCGCCCGTTCCTCAACCTGAGCACACTCCTTTCTTGCTCCGAATATTGAGCAAATAGTTCGCGCCGAACCCCAAATAGGGCGAAAAACTTGGCCGATCCTCCATTTATGGGCATCATGCATCGAGACGTCGCCTAGCCTGCAGCCTGATGAAGGGCCTAATTCTCTCCGGGGGCGCTGGTACACGCCTGCGCCCCATAACCCATACGAGCGCCAAGCAATTGGTGCCGATCGCCAATAAGCCAATCCTCTTCTATGGAATTGAGGATATGGCCGCTGCTGGCATCGAAGAGATCGGCATCATTGTCGGGGATACTGCCGCCGAGATTGAGGCCGCGGTAGGTGACGGCTCGCGATGGGGGGTGAGGGTTACTTACATCCCTCAGGACGCCCCGCTCGGCCTCGCTCACTGCGTACTTATTGCCTCCGATTACCTCGGCGATGACGACTTTGTGATGTACCTCGGCGACAACATGCTTGAGCAGAACCTCACAGATTTTGTCTCGAACTTCGAAGCTGCACGAAAAGCTGGGGGCGACGATGCGCCAACGGCACAGATTCTGCTCGCACACGTAGAAGACCCTCGCCAATTTGGTGTTGCTGATGTCGGCCCCGATGGCGACATTCGCGGCCTCGTCGAGAAGCCAGATAATCCCCCATCTGATCTTGCACTTGTCGGTATTTATCTCTTTGACAAGACCATCCATGAGGCAGTGCGCTCAATTAAGCCGTCGGAGCGCGGTGAGCTCGAGATTACTGATGCGATTCAGTGGCTTCTAGAGCAGGGACTGCGCGTTAGCCATGAGGTTCTCAAAGGTTGGTGGATCGATACGGGCAAGAAAGATCCACTACTTGAGTGCAACCGCCTCGTGCTTGAGACTCTTGAGACATCAATCGTTGGAACTGTCGATACCGACTCCACGATCGAAGGCAGGGTCGTCGTTGAAAAGGGCGCGGTAATTGTTAACTCACGAGTTAGAGGCCCAGCAATTATCGGCGCAGGCACACGGGTCGTTAACTCCTATATCGGACCCTTCTCTTCAGTATCATCGAATTGTCAGATAATCGACTCAGAGCTTGACCACTCCGTAGTGCTCGAATCTGCTCAAATTGTAGGGATTCATCGCTTGACAGACTCTTTAATCGGACGCGACGTACAGGTGCTTCACTCCGATACAAAACCTCGCGCACTCCGTCTAATGCTTGGCGACGACTCGAAAGTAGAGCTTGACTGATATGGCAACTGTTACTGAATCTGATGTAATCGCAGGGGTGTATCTCGTAGACCCAACAATCCACGGCGATGAGCGCGGTTACTTCATTGAGACCTACCGTCGACAGTGGTTCCCCCAAGGTCGCGAGATGATCCAAGGAAACCGCGGCGATCGTCAAGAGGGTTGCATCGTCGGCCTGCACTACCACCTTCATCAAGCCGACTACTGGTACATCCCGTATGGCAGAGCGCGAGTAGTTCTCCACGACCTGCGCGTTGGCGGCCCAACCGATGGGGCAACACTCTGCCTAGATCTCGGACTGCGCGAAGACGGAACTCATAACCACGGAGGAATTTTTATTCCACCTGGCATCGCTCATGGGTTTGCATCGCTAACCGATATGACAATTACCTACCTCGTCGATGGGTACTACAACGCCCAGGACGAATTAGGCGTTGCATGGGATGACCCCGAAATTGCAGCGGATTGGGGGCTCGCTAACCCCATCCTCTCTGAGCGCGACGCAACCAACCCACTTCGTAGCGAGATTGAACCCCGTGTGCGCCCAGCTTGGGCAATGCGCACCTGAGATAAGGAAACCAATGCGCCTCTTTGTTACTGGCGGTGCCGGATTTATCGGCTCCAATTACGTTCGATATGTATTAGAAAACACCGACGACACAGTGACGGTCTTCGATGCACTCACTTACGCAGGAAATCTAAATAATTTCAAGGGTCTTGAAGATAACCCTCGTTTCTCCTTTGTTAAAGGCGACATTACGGATCGCGAGTCAGTAAGTGCCGCCATGCCCGGCCACGATGCGGTGGTTCACTTTGCGGCCGAGAGCCACGTAGATAGATCAATCGTTGATCCTGACGCCTTTGTTAAGACCAACTGCGACGGAACAAATGTGATGTGCGATGTAGCTAGAAGGCTTGAGGTTGATCGCTTCCTGCACATCTCAACGGATGAGGTCTACGGATCAATTGAAGAGGGGTCATTCTTCGAGACCGATCCCCTCGGTCCTCGCTCTCCGTACTCCGCATCCAAAGCCGGATCCGATCTCATTGCACTTGCTTACCAGGAGACCTACGGACTCCCGGTTGTCGTTACGCGATCCTCTAACAACTTTGGTCCTTACCAGTTTCCGGAGAAAGTTATTCCGCTCTTCGTCACCAATCTGCTTGACGGCAAGAAGGTCCCGCTCTATGGCGACGGCCTCAATGTTCGCGACTGGTGCTACGTAGAGGACAACTGCAGCGGCGTTGATGCGGTGCTTCGAAATGGCGTAATTGGCGAGATCTACAACATCGGTGCAGGTAATGAGGAGCCCAATAGGTTCCTCACAGACAGCATCCTTGAGATTCTCGGTTTCGACGACTCAATGATTGAGTATGTCGAGGATCGCCTTGGGCATGACCGTCGGTACTCGATCGATACCACCAAAGCGCGCTCTCTTGGATGGGCTCCAAAACGCGATTTCCGTGAGGCACTAGAGGCGACTGTTGCTTGGTACAGCGATAATCGCTGGTGGTGGGAGCCGCTCCGGAAGAAGCAGGGTTAATGCGCGTTCTCATTACCGGCGCAGCCGGGATGATCGGGAACGAATTGGTTTCAGCCTTCTCGGATCACGAAGTCACTGGCCTTGCACATCGCGACCTTGATATCTCCGATAGAGACGCAGTTCTAGATGCTGTCAGCACCATTAAGCCTCAATTGATCCTAAACGCCGCTGCTTGGACTGCAGTAGACGCATGTGAATCGGATCCTGATAAGGCATTCGCTATCAACGCTCTTGGGCCTCAGTACATCGCCGAGGCAGCAGAGAAGTGCTCTGCACGAGTTGTTACTTACTCCACTGATTGCGTCTTTGATGGTGAGCTGGATCGCCCTTACCTAGAGACCGATTCTCCGTCGCCTCAATCCGTCTACGGGGAATCCAAGTTGCGTGGAGAGGAGGCTTTCAACGAGGAGGCTTTAATCATCCGGGTCTCGTGGGTCTCTGGTTTTCACGGGGCCAACATGGTAAAGACCGTTCTTCGAATAGCGGAGGAGAACCCAGTTCTCAGATTTGTTGATGATCAAATTGGGTACCCAACCTTCGCCTCCGATGCCGCAGCTATGACGCGCAGGCTTGTGGACCAAGAACGCTCAGGGATTTATCACGTTACAAATCAGGGCGAGGTCTCGTGGTTTGGTTTTGTTAGAGAAGTACTAATCGCAGCGGGCCTTGACCCAGAACGCGTCGAACCGATTACAACTGCAAGCCTCAACCCTCCGCGCCCTGCCAAGCGTCCGGCAAACTCCCGGCTCGAGAATGCCGCCCTAAAGCGCGATGGCATTGACCTACTCCCCGACTTCAGAGAGCCCCTCTCGCTCCTGGTTGCACGCCTACGAGGCGAGTAACGAGCCGCTCGTGACCAAAGGGCTCGAGAGCGCAATGCATCGGCAGGCAACCAAGCCACTTGTTCGAGTCGTGGTTGTCGACTACGACGGCGGCGAGACGACACTTGCATGCCTGAGATCTCTCGAAGCCACAAACTGGCCAGAGGATTCTCTTGAGATAGTCCTCGTTGACAACGCCTCACAGAAACCTGTGACCGCTTTAGTTCGAAGCGAACTCCCAAGGATTCGAGTCATCGAGAGCAGCGAGAATCTCGGTTTCGGTGGTGGATGCAACCTAGGCATTGGGGATCTCACTGGAGTTGATTATGTTGCGCTTATCAACAATGACATGACTGTCGAGCCTGAGTGGCTTTCACCTCTGGTTGATGCAGTTAATAAAGGCCCTCGGATCGGGGCATCCTCGCCAAAAATTATCCTGGCGTCGAGATACCGAAAAATCCGACTCCGATCGGATGTATCGACTCACGGAAGAGGGGACAAACGCACATTAGGGATCCGCATCGACGCAGCGCGTGTCGGCGGGGTGGATGTAACAAGCGATATTCGTTACATCAGCGGAACCTGGGGGCCTGAGCTTCAGAGTGACGGATCATTGAGCGTGTGGACCAATGGATTGGCCGAGCTTCTGATCCCATTCTCAGAGGAGGACACGGAGGAGTGCGAGTTGCTCCTATCTTCCTTGGGGCCAGTTGAGGTATCCATCGAGGAGGACGGCGCCGAGACAGGTCGCGCAAGCGCAACAATCTCTGCACGACCGCAGTGGATATCGATTCAAGCTACGCGGCCGACAATAGAGGTAATACAAAACACCGGCACGGAGATCATCGCTGACGGGTTTGGGGTCGACCGCGGCTACCTCGATATTGACAACGGGCTCGACGATTTACCTGGAGAGATACCCGTGTGGTGCGGCGGAGCCGTATTACTCAAGTCCGAGTATCTTCGAGCATCCGGAAGATTCGACTCTTCACTCTTCCTTTACTACGAAGACGTTGATCTCTCGCTGCGCGGGAGCACGCTTGGCTGGCGATACGTATACGAACCCGCTTCGGTGGTGCACCACATTCATGCTGCTACCGCATCTCGCAATTGGCGCAGGAGCGAGCAACTAAAAGAGCGAAACCGCCTCGTGGTACTGCGCAGACATGCGGGGCTGGTGGCCGGAACAAAAGCCTGGATCAATACAGCGGGGGCAACTGCTGGATATGCAAAACGCGACATAGTCTCGCCAATGCTCCACGGAGAGAAACCTCGACCTGCTTACGTAGCCGCTCGGTTGCGCGCACTCTCAAGTGCAGCAGCATCCTTCTTATCTAGTCGCTGAGTTACCTTTATTTCGCAGGCCCATCCTGCGCGCGGCTGAGCCGATGGATCTGCGCAGAGCACTCGGGTTCTTTGGAGCGAGCATCACTCCACTTACAAGGTCAGGGGCTCTACGCTCATTACGGCACCACTCGACTAGGGGCGCCAAAGCGACCTCCCATGTATGCCCCTTGGCCTGAGCTAGCGCACAAGATGAGAAACGTTCACGAGTCGATTCATCTAATAGAACTCTAAGTGCATTCGCGAAACCATCGACGTCGCCAGGGGCAATCGCAATTCCAGCACCAGCTGCAGCAATTGAGGACATCAGGTCATCACCGCCAGTAGCGACTGTCGGGCGCCCAGCCCATAATCCGTCTAGAAGGCGCGTGCGGTATGAGTAGCGCGTCTCAACATGGTCTCGGTGCGCGCTCACCATCACATCTGCCTCGAGCAGATAACCGCCAAGGTCTGCAAACGGCACCCAATCTAGGAACGTAACAATCTCATTCAGTGCGTTTTCATTGACAAAATCTCGCGCTGCGCGAGCTGCCGGGGTCTCGCCTACATCAGGGTTCGGGTGGCGAGAGCCTGCGAAGACCAGATGTACGGGATGGCCCTCAGCTGCGAGAGAGGCTGTTGCGCTAATCACAGTCTCAGGGTCGAACCAAGGGTAGATACCACCGCCCCACCAAAGAATTATGTCGTTGCTGCTAAGACCCTTATTCCCAAGACCCTCGCGCGCGCCTCTAAGTACTTCGCTAGTAGCGGGTTCAGGGGCCTCTGCATTTAATCCAAAAGGAACCGTGAGCATTAGGCGCGAGAGGTCTGGAGAATCGGCGTACGTGAACTCGTTTACTCTCCCTGCGGAGGCGAGCGCTCCGGTCCAGAGATCGCGTTGGCGCCCGCCAACATCTAGAAACAGATCACCGCGAGCCAACAAGGATCCGATTGCTGATACCGATGCAGCGATGGTCGCCCTACGTCGCTCGGGTGCAAGCGATGCGCTCTGCTCGAGTACCTCGAGGTGATACGGGTCGTATAGGTCTGCAATTACACAAGCATCAGATGCCGCGAGTGCCGGGTATCGATCGAGGAGATCGCCCTGCACGATAATGATCTCGCACTGTGAAGCGGCCTTGGCAGTCTCATCCGAGAGCACGTCTACGCGGAACGCTCCGTTGGAGACTTGCTCCGCTACTCCATCATCCACGGATGCCGCTAGAAGAATTACCTCGTGCTGAATCCCTGGGTCATTCGCGAGTGCTCTAGCGATGGCGATGGCTCTAATCGCCGGACCCGCTAGCCGCTCACCAATAACTTCACCGGTGAGAATCGCAATGATGCTCACGCCCCGGCGCGCCAGACTCCACCGAGGGAGGTAATCCCTGAGGTCCGAAGAGCGCCCTCTACCACCTCAAAAGTGTGCAGATTCCCAACCTCGTGAATCGGAGTCTTCTGGGTGGAGTCATAGATGGTCCCCGTGACGTGATAGCGCCCTTTAGCAACGAGTAACCGCGGCACCACGAGGTCTACATATCCACGCCCGGGAGAAACCTTGGTTGAGAGACCCTGCTCCTTAGAGTTCGTGCCGGTGACAAGGGTGCCTTCGCTGCTCGTCAGCGACATTCCAAAAACAGGGCTTCCCACAGATTCTTTGACATCGTAATGAAAACGGAAAGTAACAGATTCACCCAACTCGACAACGTCTGGGGCACCCCCATTTATCGAAAGCAACTCAACCCCTTGCAACTTGATCTCCCCAGTCGAGCGTCGCGCGATACCGAGAGTCGCTGGGTCTATGGAGAGGATCTCCGATAAGTAGTGATCAATCGTCTCTGCAGCGGGACCGACCTTAATTAGGTGACCATGTTCTATAAGCGCAGCCTCATCGCAGAGATCCCCCACCGACGAGAGCGAATGCGAGACGACTACGATCGTTCGCCCTTCGCTACGAAACTGATTTATTTTATCGGTGCACTTATTCTGGAACTCCTGATCACCTACTGCCAGGACCTCATCAATAAGAAGGACGGCAGGGTCAACATTGATTGCCACAGCGAATCCAAGGCGCACATACATGCCCGATGAGTAATTCTTGACCGGCGCATCGATGAACTGCTCGATACCCGAAAAATCGACAATCTCATCAAAGAGCGCATCAATCTCGCGCCTTGAGAGGCCAAGGATTGCTCCGTTTAGGTAGACGTTCTCGCGCCCAGATAATTCGGGGTGAAAGCCCGCACCTAGTTCAAGTAGAGCTGAGACTTTGCCTCGCGTGGTGATACTCCCACCGTCGGGGCGGAGGATACGGGCCATGCATTTAAGCATCGTCGATTTACCCGATCCATTCTCACCGATGAGCCCAAACGTCGTTCCTTCTTTAATCTCAAAAGAAACGTCATCGAGTGCCATGAAGTCGTCATAGCGAGCCCGCCTACCGCGAAGCAGCGATGCCTTCAAGGATTGGTTGCGCTCGTGGTAGAGGCGATAACGCTTAGATACATGGTCAACTATCACAGCAGCGGTCATCTATACCTCCTCGGCTAGGCGATGGTCGAGGCGATTAAATACGAACTGCCCTACTAGTACGAGCCCGATAGACCAAACCGCTATATATGCGAGGCTACCTATCGACGGGAATGTCAGGTCATAAATCAGCGCCCTATATGCACTAACCAACTGCACTAAGGGATTCATCTCATAGATGCTTCGAAGCGGGATTGATCGCCCCGCAACCTGCCAATTAACTGGCACATAGCTAATCGGATACACAACAGGGGTGGAGTAGAACAGCATCGGCATTAATAGATTCACAAAGTGGCGGACATCGCGGAAATAAACATTTGCACCGCTAAGTAAGAGCCCAATTCCTAGTACTAGCAGCGTCTGCAATATGACTAGCAGCACAACAATCGGGAGCCAAGGAAGAACCATGTTGCCTGCGATCAGGAGGACTGTGATGACAACGCCGAGCTCGATCAAGAAGGTAACTAGCAGGCCTCCAATGGTTGAGGCGACTAAGAGCTCCCTTGGGAAGTAAACCTTGCGGATTAGTCCAGCATTGACGACAAGACTCTCAATTGATTGTGTAACTCCGTTGGAGAAGAAGTTCCATGGGATTAGAGCACATAGCAAGAAAAGGACAAAGTTTCCCTGGCCGCTTGGGTCGCCGATGGGCGCCTTAACTTTTAGAAATACACCAAAGACAACCCAATAAATAAGCACCGAGGAGAGTGGGTTGAGGAGTGACCAAGTCCACCCAAGGGCTGAGCGCTTATAACGACTCCTAAGTTCCCTCAGGACCAAGTTTGAGAGCAGCTCACGCCGTTCGTAATATTCGCGCAGCTGGTTCATCGGTTTGTCAGGTTAGCGACCGGAGCGAGCAGAGTGGTGCGTCTCATGAACCGAGTAAAGCCCGAGCGAGGACATCCGTGCCGAAGCCCGTAAGGATGGCGAGATATAGGAGCCCGGTAGCGGCCATAACCGCCGAATACGACCTCTCGCGAAGGGCTAACCATGTAACACCAATCAATACACCGGTTGAGGCTGCCGAGAGTGCCCACATCCACGCGAGTATTCCGCCATACCCATCATCGACCGATCCCGAGAGAACGGAGACCATCCCAATGGGCCAGAGCAGCCCGATTACTTCTAGCACCCAAATAGGGGCGCTTATTTTGACTAGCTCCTCAATAGGGGCGCGCGGTAAGCCGGGCTGTGTGAGATACCAATGCCCGAGAAGCATCGCATCAGTTAGTGCGCCTAGGAATGCTGCCCCGATAACGAGTCGATAAGCGCTCTGTATCGCTGGCCCCCCGAGAGTCACCGACTCAGCGACCAGGGCAATCAATCCAAATGCAGGTGCGATCAAATCCAATAACGGATTGAACTCTCGCGCTTCTTTTAGTCCGGTTGCTTCTGGGCCCTCAGCACCGGATGCTCTGGCAACCTTCCGGCTCTCTCCAAGCATTGCGTCTACCCGCTCGGCCTTAGCAATCTTGCGCTCTCTCGCTACGCGAACCCCACCTGAGCGATGCGTGACGCTCGACGCGAGTGCGAACAGTCCAGAGAGCATCGCGAGAGCGGATGCGGTGAGGGCGATTGTTCGCGCGGTTCCATCGCCGCCAGTAGCGATACTGGCCCAGATCGCTCCACCCAGCATTGCTGCACCGAGACTACGCAGTAACCATCCATACCCAAGACTCACGAGACGCCCTCGCGTGGTTACCCATAAAAGGGCGAGGATTCCAATCCCCCACTCCATAAGGACACTCGCCAAATCAAGTTTCACCTAGTTAGACCCGTCTCCAACAATGCTGGAGATGCTGCAGCCTCGGCTGAACTACGCGCGTGATACGACGAACGCACAAGTGGCCCAGACTCAACATGGTTTATCCCTGCTGCCTCGCCGATACGGGCAACCTCTGCGAACTCCTCGGGGCTCCACCAGCGCACAACGGGTAGGTGCTGCTCCGAGGGCCGAAGATACTGCCCAACCGTAACAATCTTCACGCCGACGGCAGCAAGATCAGTGAGGGCACCGCTTACCTCGTCGAGCGTCTCACCGAGACCGAGCATTATCCCCGACTTTGTAACGTGCCCGGCCGCGTTCGCGCGGGCAAGCAACGCTAACGAGCGTGCATAACCCGCGGATGGCCTAACGGCGCGCTGGAGTCGCGCAACGGTCTCAATGTTGTGGTTCACAACATCGGGGTTCTCATTCAAAATCAAATCTAAAGAATCCAAATCGCCCCGCAGATCGCTTATTAGTACCTCAGTACGCGTCTCTGGCGAGGCCGAGCGAATTGCATTGACAGTTGCTGCAACATGTGCAGCACCGCCATCATCGAGATCGTCTCGTGCAACCATGGTCAAGACAGCATGCTTTAGCCCCATACGCACCACTGCACTAGCGACTCGCTCTGGCTCATCGACCTCCGGGGCGCTGGGGAGCCGAGTATCTATGAGACAGAAACCGCAGGCACGTGTACAGCGTTCGCCGAGAACCATGAAGGTCGCTGTTCCATCGGCCCAGCACTCATAAATATTCGGGCAGCCGGCGCTCTCACAGACAGTATGTAGATCAAGTTCACGCACCAAGCGTTTCAAGCCTCGATACTCGGCACCTAGATCTGCTTTTACTCTCATCCACTCTGGGCGCCTAAAAGTTGGATCCGCCACTGGTACCTCTACAGATGCAGCCTGGAGGCGACTAACTAATCGAACCGGGACCCCTGCCTCAGCCGACTGCTCCTCAATGCTCCTTCGACGTTCATCGCTCTGCAATACCAACGGCTCGCGCCAAGCCACGCTCTGGTCATCGACTTCATACACATCAAACTCTTGAGTAAACGAAGATACAAATGCCTCGGCGACAATCTCCATAAGACTCTTAGTGCTCTCGGTGCTACCTGAAGTAGCTCCAGCAGGGCCATCGAGATCGGAGAGAACTTTGGATAGTGACGTCACCCCGCGATCTGTAATTCCACACGGGACTATGTGGTCAAACATCGAGAGGTCTGTATCGACATTAATGGCGACTCCGTGGCGAGTACGTCGGCCCTCGACCTTGACCCCCACTGCGCATACCTTCGCTCCGCCGATCCAAACGCCAGGGTATTCAGGGTCTGTATAAGCATCAAAGCCGATAGAAGCAAGCGAATCCACAACTACTTGCTCTAGTTGACGAACGTATGCCACCGAATCCACAAGCCCACCTCGCCAAATCGGCAGATCGATAATTGGGTAGATGACTAACTGCCCTGGTCCGTGATAGGTCACATCACCACCACGGTCGACGCTGCGAAGCACAGCACCTACCGATTCAGGCTCCACCAGGACATTCTTGTCATCTCCACGGCGGCCAAGAGTGTAGGTATGGGGATGCTCTAACAGCAGGAGGTAGTTGCCTGATCGAGAGTGAAGCGAACGTGCTAGTGCATCCGCCTCGTCATAAGAGACTCGCCCTAACCAACGCACATTGAGGCGTTCAATCATGCGAGTTCAGGATCCCAGTCGCGCGTCTCGATATTGGTACGCACTGCATGGAGAAACGCAGCAGCATAGGCACCATCAAATGCCCTGTGATCCCAGGTCAATGCGAGAATTCCGACATGGTGAATCGCTATTGCGTCACCGCCATCTGCATCTGTGACAACAACTGGCCGTTTACGAATGCCATCGGTAGCAAGAATTGCGACCTGAGGCTGATTGATGATGGGGAGAGTCATATAAGTCTCGAATGGACCCATATTCGTAATTGTGAATGTTCCTCCAACAAGCTCATCTGGATTGAGACGCTTAGAGCGAGCGCGCGAACCCAAGTCGCGAATCTCGCGAGCTAGTTGCGTGAGTCGTTTGCCATCGGCATCCCTCACAACCGGCGCTACTAGCCCGGCGAAATCTAAGTCCACAGCAACGGATAGATGTAAGGCGTGATGAACAACCATCTGCTCAGCATCAAGGGAAGAGTTGACTATTGGAAATTCATGGAGCGCATCTGCAACTGCACGAACGATGAAAGGAAGATAGGTGAGGCTAAATCCCTCTCGCTCTCTAAACTCCGCGCCGTGGGCTCTGCGCGTGCGCTCTACCTGCTCGAAGTCAACCTCGACACTTGTGTACACATGTGCACTAGTTGCTTTAGATCGAATGGTGTGCTCCGCGGTAATCCGGCGAACATTGGAGAGCGCGATTACTTCATCTCCACGCTCTATTCGAGGCTTAGGCTCGGTCACTGCCTTCTTAGGCGCTGGTGATGCTGCCTCAACATCGTGCCTAGTAATGCGCCCGCCTTCACCTGTTCCAACTATTTGAGTCGCTTCTAGACCGCGCTGTGTAATTAGTCGCCGCACTACCGGAGACGTGACAAGCCCTCGCACTGGAGAGGTGGCTTGCACCGAGAGTTCGTCACCAACAGCGCTCTGCACGCTCGCCTTCGGCGAGGCTGTGCCCTTATCTGCGCCGGCGGCAGCTGCATCCTCTGTGACCACAGCAACCCGTTCTCCAACGGGGACCGTCAAGCCCTCAACAACGAGAATCTCTGTAACCACTCCTGCGATCGGGGATGGCACCTCTGTATCTACTTTGTCCGTTGTTACTTCATATAAAGGCTCGTCAGCCCTCACATGCTCGCCTACTGCCTTGAGCCAACGCGTGATCGTTGCCGAGGTAACAGTCTCGCCGAGTTGGGGCATTGTGAGGTCCACTAAATCTCCTCAAGCATGAAGGGATCGACCGGTCAGAGCAAGAACACTCTCTCCAAATAGTTCTCCCAGCGTTGGATGAGGCTGGATGAGAATTGAGAGATCATCAACAGTCGCCTCCCAGTTAACCGCTAAATAACCAGGCCCAAGGAGCTCAGTCGCCATTGGCCCGACTATGTGTACCCCAAGAATCACACCATCGGTATTCGCAATTACTTTCACAAGACCATCTGCCTGATCCATGATCTGTGCCCGAGCGTTACCTGCAAAACGATGAACGCTCACAACTACATCTTGACCGGCTGCGCGCGCAGCATCCTCGGTGGGTCCGCAGAACGCGACCTCCGGATGGCAGTAGATCCCCCACGGAACTCGCGTGTAATCAATCGGGCGGGGACTCTCTCCAAGAATCGACTTGATGGCAACGATGGCCTCCGCAAAAGCAACGTGAGCAAGCTGTGGAGTCGCCACAACATCCCCAACTGCATAGACCCCTGCAACAGTGGTCTGCATCGCTGCGTCGACCTGAATATATCCCTGAGGGTTGATCTCGATCCCTGAATTTTCGAGTCCACAGCCAGCAGTATTAGGGGTTCTGCCGATGCTCACAACAACTACATCTGCCTCGAGGGCAACTTGAGCATTGTCTTGTGTGAGGCGAACTGATACTGAGTCGATCCCGACCTCTGCCCCCTCGACTGTGACGCCAGTGCGCACTGTTATTCGCCTGCGTTTGAACATCCGACCGACAATCTCCGCAACCTCTGTATCGACTCCCGGAAGGATTGAGGGCATCGACTCAAGCACCGTTACAGAGCTTCCGACGTCAGCGAGATAAGAAGCAAACTCGCAACCAATAGCTCCGCCACCGATGATGGCCGTTCGATTAGGAACGGCGGTTAGGGCAAGAACGTGGTCGGAGGAGAGAACCCTCGTTCCGTCGAAGGGAATTCCGGGGAACTCACGCGGCGATGACCCCGTTGCGATTATCAGGGATCCACCCTCTAGGAGTGTTCCGTCATCAACTCGCACGGTATGCGCGCCTGCATCTAGAACCTCGCCTCTCCCCGCGAAGACATTGACCGATCTCCCGCTAAGAAGTGTCTCGAGCCCTTTCGTGAGGCGGTCGACAATTTTCTGCTGACGCTCAATACTTACCTTGAGATCCAGAGTTGGGGCATCGACAGCGACACCGATACCAAATGCCTTTGCCCCCTTTACCGTCCTGAGCACCTCGGCAGTCTGAAGAAGTTCTTTGGCTGGAATGCAGCCTCGGTGCAGGCAGGTTCCCCCTACGCGCTGCTCCTCGACTAGTGCGACAGATAGCCCAGCCGCTGCGCCATAGAGTGCCGCCCCATACCCACCGGGGCCTCCTCCCAAAATCACAAGATCAAATCGGGTTGTCACGACGATCCCGCCTGCATGATCTGCAGCGCACCGGCAATCAAGATGGCGAGCCCGGTGATCACAGCAAGGATTAGGAGGGTGCGCGTCTTCACCCCCCTATCATCGCCCGAATTGATGCTCCGTGACGACCCGCGAACAGCGCTCCCGAGTAATCCCCGGCCACTATGCTCAAAAGGTCGCCCGGAGCCCCAAATGCCCGGGCCGGAAATTAGGGGCTAGGCGCGTGGAAGATCAACCGAGTGGCGGCATGAGCCCTGAGGAGAGCAGCGCCGATCTAGGGATAGAGGCCGCCTCTACTGGGATTGTCGGCAGAATCAAGGAGGCCCTTCCCGAGGGTACCTTCGCAGTTGGGGCAGGGCTCATAGTCGCTGCGATTACTGCTTACCTCTTCGTGATCGTCACGCTAAACGCACTCGATGCAAAAGAGAAATCTGGGTTCAGCGCCTTCTGGGCACTTGTATTTGTTGCGGGGGTCGGGTTCTTCCTGCCTATTGAGCAAGAGGTCAGCAGGGCAATTGCAGCGCGTAGGGCTCAGGGCCTTGGAGCAGGGCCGCTTGTAAAGCGCGCCGCTGGCCTAGCGTTTGGACTTCTTGTCCTGCTCTTGGTCACAATTACAAGCGTTGAATTGCTCGGAAATCACATCATTAGCGATGAGTTTTTCCACGGCAATCAAGTTCTTGTCTGGGCTCTAGAACTCTCTTTGGTTGGGTTCTTCTGCATGCACCTAACCCGTGGAGTGCTCTCCGGGAATGGCAGATTCAGGCCGTACGGCGAGATGATGGGAGCGGAGGGAATATTCCGGCTCGCCGGAGCGATTGTCTTAGCCATCATCGGGGTAAAGGTCGCAGGGCTTTTCGGACTCTGCCTCGCAGTCTCGCCGTTCCTCGCGGTAGCGATAGCAATGCGTTTCAAGCGAGGGCTTCTCACAGATGGCCCACCCGCTCCGTATAGCGAACTCTCAACAGCGCTCGGCTGGTTATTAATGGGATCTGTCTTCATGCAGGTTCTTGGTTACACACCACTTCTCGGAGTCAGCCTCCTTAGCACTGGCGACCCAAAGAAAGACATTGCTATTCGAGCAAGTTTCGCCTCTGCATTCTTCATAGCGCGAATCCCCGTATTGCTGTTCCAAGCGGTCCAGGGAACCTTGCTACCAAAACTCGCTGGCCTTGCAGGGGCAGGCAAGTCCCAAGATTTTCGCGATGGTCTAATGCGCCTACTCGCAGTAGTAACCGGAATCGCTGTGCTCGGAACACTTGCAGGGTTTACCGTTGGCCCGATCGCAGGGCGCATCCTGTTCAAAGACTTTGATATGACCTCACTCAACTTGGGGCTACTCGCTGCAGGCTCCGGAGCATTCATAATTGCGCTCACAATTGCGCAGGCCTTGATTGCACTCAACGCATACGCGAGAGTCGCGTTCTCTTGGGTTGCCGGAGTCGTAGGATTTGCTGTGGTCTGCTCTCTGATTACTGATATTTTTCTGCGAGTCGAACTTGGTTTCCTAGCAGGGGCTGTCGTTGCCTGCGCCTTAATGCTTCTGCAGTTACAACGCGTAATGCACACAGGCCTCGCTATCTCGGCCCAGTCGTTACTTGAAGCAATCGAACACGAGCCCCTAGAGCTCTGAGGTGCCAGCAAGCGCACTACCGAGCAGCAGCGAAATTCGAGTCGCTCTAGACGCGACACCTCTCTTAGGAGACCGAACCGGTATCGGAGAGGTCGTAGGCGGAATTCTTCAGGAACTCGCCTCGCATGACGGATTGACAATCAGTGCATACGCTCTCACGCTGCGCGGAAGGCGCGATCTAAAGGCAGCTCTCCCGAAGGGAGTGGAGTGCGCAACACGGCTGATTCCAGCTCGATGGGTTAGGCGCCGATGGCTACGAAGTGACTCGCCAAGCATCGAGCGATGGAGTGGGCCTATCGACGTAGTACACGCAACCAATTACGTAGCGCCACCTGCAAAGGTCCCTGTAATTGTCTCGGTATACGACCTAACAGTCCTACGTTTTCCTGAACTCTGCAGACCAGACACGCTTCAATATCCTGCGCTACTGAGGCGCGCCATTCAGCGCGGAGCAATTCTTCACGCACCGAGTAACGCAATCGCTGAAGAACTCATCAGCGAGCTGGGGGCTCCCGCGGAGAGCGTCGTCACCATTCCACTCGGGTTACCTCATGTTTACGGTGGTGATCCTGATGCCGGGCGCGCAGTCGCACAAGCGGTGCGCTATGTGCTTACTCTCGGGAGCATTGACCCGCGCAAGAATCTCCCAGGATTGGTAGATGCGTTCAATATCCTCGCGTCTAATGACGCGAGCGTTTACCTTGTTCACGCGGGGCCCTCAGGCTGGGATGGCGGCGCATTTGAATCATCTATTCGCAACTCGCCTTACAGAGATCGCATACGCGTCCTTGGTTATGTAGACGCCGATACTCGCGCCAATCTCCTAGCGGGGGCGAGCGTCTTCGCATATCCATCTCTTTACGAGGGCTTCGGGTTTCCTCCCCTAGAGGCCATGGCTAATGGGGTTCCAGTTGTCGCTACTTCAGTAGGTTCGCTCCCAGAGGTTCTAGGCGATGGCGCGTTTTTTGTAGAGGCAGACGACGCTGATGCGCTCGCGAGCGCGCTCGCTCAGCTCCTCTCCGACAGCGCGATTAGGGAGCGCCTCATAGGGCGCGGCTCTGCTATTTCCGAGAGCTATTCATGGTCAAAAACCGCTGATGCTCTGATTAGCCTCTATCGTTCGCTCGCATGAGAGTTGCTCTTCACGTTGGCCAGTTACGCCAAAGAGTTCCAGGCGGGATTGGTCGTTATACAGAGGCCCTGTGCCGGGAGATACCTGAGTTTGGTGTTGATCTTCTAACTTTTGCGGCCGGTTCAGTTCCGGTGCGCGACGGAGTGACTCTGCCAGGGCTCACAGATCTTGGCCTCCCTCACGACGGTGCCAGGTATGAACTTTGGCACCGCCTTCGCAGGCCGCGCCTTCCATTCGCGGCTGATGTGGTTCATGCTCCAAGCCTTGCAGTACCACCGCGATCAGATTCAGCGCTCGTTGTCACGATCCATGATGTCGCATTCCTGAATCACCCAGAACTCTTCACACGACGCGGCGTCTCTTTTCACAAAGCCGGACTCGCCATCGCGGGGAGAGAGGCGGATGCGATTATCACTGCCTCATCTTTTGTAGCGCGCCAACTCATTAACCTCGGGTTCGATGAGAAGAGCATCAGCGTAATCCCCCATGGAGTCACCCTCGCCCCGACTGCCGACCGAAGCGACGCCGAGAAACGACTAGATGCTCTCGGAATCTCTCCACCATTCGTTCTTCAGGTCGGGACAGTTGAGCCGCGTAAAGGTGTTGAGACTCTCATCGCTGCGCTACAACGCGCACGACGCGAGTTACCCAACCTGACCCTGGTTCTGGCCGGCCCGGTGGGTTGGGGCGACGTCGCAGGACTCAATGCACCAGGAGTGAGACCGCTTGGGCTCGTCGACGACTCACTCCTTGAGGCCCTTTACAGCACCGCATCGGTTACCACCGTTGCATCTAGATCAGAGGGCTTCGGACTCCCAGCGCTCGAGGCACTCGCTCATGGGTCTCCACTAATCGCCTCCGATGCAACGAGCCTCCCCGAGGTCGTAGGGGATGCCGGAATTCTTGTGCCACCGGATTACCCAGCGGCTTGGAGTAAAGCAATACTTGACGTCCTGACCGATAACACGTTTAGCGACGATCTCCGGGCACGGGGACCAAAGCGAGCGGCGATGTTCTCTTGGGAGGCATCGGCCTTAGGGCACTTCAAGGCTTATCAACATGCCGTAGAGATGCACTCGGATCGCCAACGCGGCCTGCTCCCGTAGACTCAAGATTGTGAGAGTTCTACTCGATGTATCGGCGGTTCCTAGCAGGCCTGTCGGCGCGGGCGTCTACACGATTCAAATAGCGAGATCCCTAGATGAACACCCCGAGGTCGATCTACTGTTAGCTGCGCGCAGCGACGATGAGCAGCGTTGGAGCGCTATTGCCCCGAACTCCACAGTCGCCGCAGAGGTACCCACAAGCAGGCCTCAACGCATTCTTTGGGAGCAGACTAAAGCTCCAAAGCTCGCGAAGCGTATGAACGCAGATCTGTGGCATGGGCCGCATTACACGATGCCGGCACGCCTTCATATTCCATCGGTAGTAACGATTCATGATCTGACATTCTTCGATCACCCCGAGTGGCACGAGAAGTCGAAAGTCTTATTTTTTCGACGCATGATCCGCAGATCGATAAGAAATGCATCTGCACTTATCTGCGTGAGTCATCACACGAAGGACCGGCTAACTGCAGTACTCGATCCAAGTACTCCGATCCATGTCGCTTCGCATGGCGTCGACCACGCTCGGTTTCGACCACTTAACCGGCCCGAGGAGATCGAGGCCGATCTCGATCTCCTCGCACATAACGGGATTCGTCCGCCTTACCTAGCATTTGTCGGAACCCTTGAGCCGCGCAAGGACATACCCTCGCTAGTAGAGGCATTCACAGAGATTGCAGATGATTATCCGGAACTACGTTTGGTCATTGCTGGTTCGGATGGATGGGGGGCGAAGGAAGTGCGTGATTCTGTAGCCCGCAGCGGATACACAACAAGGATTCTTAGGCCCGGTTATCTCCCTGCTGAGGTACTTGCGCCTTTTCTACGCAGAGCATCGGTGGTTGCCTACCCATCATTGGAGGAGGGATTTGGATTACCCGCCCTCGAGGCACTCGCCTCTGGAGCTCCAGTTGTCACCACTACTGGATCCGCTATGGCAGAGGTATGCGGGGAGGCTGCGCGCTTGACTCCACCAGCGGTACCAAACGAATTAGCAGCCGCAATTGCAGGGCTATTAGATGACGGAACAGAGTCAGAACGCCTTCGCATAGCAGGCCCTGCACGCGCATCGACATTTACTTGGGATCGGGCGACTACCAACCACATCCTGGCCTACCGTGACGCAATGGATCAGGCCTCTAAGCGAGTAGGAAAATAGGCGGGGAAATAAGTTTGAAGGTATTAGTAACTGGATCACTCGGCTTTGTAGGCCCTTACCTGACATCTCACCTTGCGTCATCAGGTGATGAAGTAATCGGTCTTGATAGAGCGGGCCCAGAGGCATTCGATATCACTGACGCTGCAATGGTGCGCGAGCACTTCATGAGCGCGTCACCTGAAATCGTCTACCACTTAGCTGCACTTAGCCATGTCGGAGAATCTTGGTCGGCGCCAGAGGTGCAGTTCCGTGTCAACGCTGAGGGCACCCTCAACGTTCTCGCCGCATGCGCGTCACTTGGGGTGCGCAGAGTTGTTGTCATTGGCTCCTCGGAGGAGTACGGAACTGTTGATGCGTCGACCCAGCTCACAGATGAATCCACCCCGCTTAGACCGGTCACCCCTTACGGCGCAGCTAAGGCTGCAGCAGAGATACTGGCGCTGCAGATGGAGCGAGCAACCGATCTCGAGGTTGTCTGCGTGCGTCCATTCCCCCATACCGGGCCTGGCCAAACTGAGCGATTCTTAGTACCAGCGCTCGCCGCTCGCATAGCGCAGGCCGAACGCGATGGAGGCACTGAGGTCGTTATGGGCTCGCGTCATCCGATGCGCGACCTCTCCGATGTGCGTGATGTTGTACGCGCTTACCGACTGCTCGGGCTCAGAGGAGAGAGTGGGCGCGCATATAACGTCTGCTCAGGGTTAAGCACCTCAGTGGGCTCCATTGCAGACATGCTCGCCGCTGCGTCGACGAGCGAAATCACTTTCGTCACCGACCCGGCACTCGTACGCGCGATCGAACCTCCACCGCTTATTGGTGACTCTCAGTTGCTTCAAGAGCACACCGGATGGGAGCCCGAGTTCACCCTCTCAGAGACTCTTAGGGATGTTCTCGCTACAAAAAGGTCTGCTGCTCTGTAACTAGTTCCGAGGGTTCGATCGGAGCCGCTTCTAAGAGTGGACCTCCTTGACGATCAAGCCAACCGAGCAGGGTTGCCACTGCCCGAGGATCATGGCGAAGTCTGTGCCCAGCATGAAAGACAAACCGAATATCAGCCGAGCCATGCGCCTCAGAGAGTTCAATAGCATCGGTAGGGGCCACGACAGTGTCATCAGATCCATGAAGGATCAACAGTGGCCGGTCTCCAAGTTTTGAGGCCGCTGCCAAAGGTGCGAACTCTTTGATCTCTCTCGTCCAACTCGCTATATCACTCGGGGCATCTGCGCTTCGGAAAACACCCATACGGCGTGCGTGAGTAAGGAAGCGTGCTGGATCGCGTAGCCAGTCGTTCAAATTTGAGTGCGCCGCAAGAGTCGCGACTCCACGCACTCGCGAATCCTCTGCGGCGCAGCAGATCGAGATGGACCCCCCAAACCCTGCACCAATTAGCCATATCTCGCTCACATCTGGGCGCGCTGCTACTTGATCTATTGCAGCGCGCAAGTCGGCCATCCAGCCAGAGATAGAAAAATCTCCATCCGAGCCTCCAGTTCCACGAAAATTAAAGGTCAATACGTGGCAGCCCACTTCCTTTGCAATCCGATCCGCGAGACCAGGGAATGTCAATCCCGACGCGATACGACCGCGTGGTGGTTGTGGAAATCCGTGTGACAAAACGACTCCTGGGACTCGTCGCGCTCCGGCAGGGTGAGCCCAATGAGCGGCAAGACGAATTGTCTCTGCAGCGCTATCGCCATTCGTGACCTCTATATGGTCGTCCACTCAATCGGCCCCTTCAGCATACTTAATTCGTATCGCTTAGCACCACGACCAACAGCCCTTGGTCGTGCCTATGAGAAGTTAGGCGTTCTCTGCGTCTTGGGATTCGCGAATACTTTTATGCGGCTTGTACCCACGGTTGCGCGCTTCGTTGAGGGTATCGGGACCAAAGCAAATGAATTTCTCTGACTCCATCAGCTCATCGATGATTTCTTTATCAAGGCTAGGGAGATCAAGGTCATAAACAATCTGGGAACGCTTATCTCCAACAAACTGATTCTCTTCAAAACGTATTGGTCGGCTCATGGCATAGAACCCTAGCGAGAGGAGCAGCGCAAGGCGCGACTCGCCCTGCACTTAGGCACCGGTCGTTGTCTCGTCATCGGTCGCCGGGCGCCCGACAGCACCGACCCTGCTCATATACGCGGTTAGGAGATCTAAGACTGCCTCGACCTGCTCGCTGAGAAACGCCTCTACTGACTCCGCCCCTAAAGCGTCTTCTCCGTTCTCGCTACCTTCATCGCTTGTATCTTCGCTCCGAGTTGAACTCGGCGCCGCGATTGAGGTCTTGGCAAGCACGAAGTCAAGAGCGTCTACAACGAGCGGATCGCTGCTCTCCCCCGACGGCGTAGAACGAGCCACACCAACGGAGACGAGATACTTGAGAGCCGCATCAAGGATGATTCGCACATCGTCATGGGTGAGCGTAGCGGCGACTATCGAGTCGAGGTTCGCTACTACATACTCATAGGCATCATCGGGGTCGATTACTGCGAGCGGAGGCAACTCTTGCATCCGCTGGGCCTCGCGAAAAATTAAGACCGCAGCGATTAAAAGAATTACACCGAGGATCAGAACGGCTATGAGGAGTGCCATATCGGCTGCGAGCGTCGAGGTTCGCTAGGTGCAGACCTCGACGCCCCGACTCAGATTCCGATTCGCTGTGCTAAGAGCTCGCGGTGGTAAGTCGCGTCACCGAGGAGAATCTCGCTGCTCTTCGCACGCTTGAAGTAAAGGTGTGCAGGGTGCTCCCATGTGAAGCCGATTCCACCGTGAATCTGGATGTTCTCAGCGGTTGCATGGAAATACGCGTCTGAGCAGTAAGCCTTCGAGAGGCTGGCGACTACGGGCAACTCTTCGTTGTCCTCGCCGGCTGCCCAAGCTGAGTAATACGCAGCGCTCTTGGCCGACTCGACCTCGAGGAGCATGTCCGCACATTTGTGCTTGATCGCCTGGAACGACCCAATCGGGCGCCCAAACTGAACTCGTACCTTCGCGTATTCAACAGACATGTCGAGGACGAACTGAGCGCCACCAGCCATCTCGTTGCTAAGGCAGACCGCAGCCTGGTCGAGTGTCTTCGAGAGCGCAGACCATCCCTGGCCGGCAGCACCTAGTGGAGTGGCTTTTACGCCAGCAAACTCAAGCTTGGACTGCTTGCGCGTCTGGTCCATGGTGGCAAGAGCGGTACGAGTGAGGCCTTGAGCATCGCCTGTAACAGTAAAGAACGAGATTCCGGCCTCACCACTGGTACCAGCGGTACGAGCGGCAACGACAATGAGGTCCGCGTTGTTTCCGTCGATGACGAACATCTTCGTACCATCAAGGACCCAACCGCCGCCATCTTCGCGTGCGATCATCGTGATGCCGTCAGCATCCCAACGACCATTCGGCTCTGTAAATGCAAGCGTGGCAATGGTCTCACCAGAAGCGATACCCGGCAGAAGGGCTGCCTTCTCGTCGGAAGTACCGGCGTTTAGGATCGCGTTTGTAGCGAGTGCAACAGTCGCAAAGTATGGAGAGCAGAGAAGGCGTCGGCCTTGCTCCTCAAAGACGATGGCAAGCTCCACGAAAGAGAAGCCCTGTCCACCAAACTCCTCAGGGATGTGAAGACTCTGAAGCCCAAGCTCATTGGCCATCTGCGCCCATACATTGGGGTCGTATCCAACCTCCGTGTCCATGAGGCGACGTACCTCTTCCTCTGAGCTCTTCTCCTCCACGAATCGACGTACTACGTCGCGGAGTTGGTCCTGCTCCTCTGAGAATGCAAAGTTCATTTGGTATTTCCTCTCTTAGCGGGGTTCGCGCGGGAGCCCAAGCACCCGCTCGCCGATGATATTTCTTTGGATCTCACTCGCGCCTGCGTAGATTGTCTCTGCACGACTCGACATGAATATTTGGTGGAAATCTTCTAGTTCGTACTCGCCATTTCCCTCGCTGGCGACGAGGAGTGCATCTGTTCCTAAGACATCCATTGCACGCTCGCCAAGTGTGCGATGCCAGTTGCTCCAGAAAAGTTTGCCGATACTGCTTGAGGGGCCGATAACTCCTCGAGCCACAAGATCAGTAAGCATACGCATTCCGTTGTACTTCATGATCTGAACCCCAATATAGGAGTCTGCAAGTTCCTGACGAGTGGTCGCTTCCTTACTACGGCCGTTGCCCTGAGCCACCTCGATAATTTCGCGCAACTCTCGCTGAAAGGCGAGTTGCTGGCTCATAAACGCAGTACCACGCTCGAATCCAAGGGTCGCCATTGCCACGGCCCAACCATCCCCCACCTCACCGAGTACGAGGTCTGCGGAGGTTCGGGCGTCGCTGAAATAAACCTCGTTGAACTCAGCCGAACCCGTCATCTGGCGAAGGGGTCGAATCTCAACACCAGGCTGATCCATCGGCACGAGTAGATATGAGAGACCCTTATGGCCCGTCGATCCAGCCTCAGTGCGTGCAACTACGAAGCACCACTGCGCGCGATGAGCAAGAGTCGTCCAGACTTTCTGCCCATTGATTACCCACTCATCACCATCGCGCACTGCTCGTGTTGCAACGTTTGAGAGGTCCGAGCCAGCATCGGGCTCTGAGTACCCCTGGCACCACAGTTCATCGACGCTCTGAATCTTCGGGAGAAACCGGCTCTTCTGCTCGTGGGTTCCGTATGCAATCAACGTGGGTGCAAAAAGACCCTCGCCGAAGAATGAGATACGCGCCGGCGCGTTTGCTTTCGCGTACTCCTCGTTGAAGATGACCTGCTGGGAGAAATTGAGATTGCGCCCGCCGTACTCCTCTGGCCACGACATTCCAACCCATCGGTCGCGCCCTAGAGTGCGCTCCCATTCAATGCGGGTGTCCCAACCTCTTTCATCTGCCGGGCCTCCACGCCCACCGAGCGCTGCGAACTCGCCGACGAGGTTCTCGGAGAGCCATGCCCGAATCTCATCACGAAATGCTGCCTCAGCTGAGGTGTCACGGAAGTCCACGGGGGCGACGCTACCGGACTAAGCCATCGCCATTCCAACGCGGCGGGGTCCCCAAAATGGCATCTCTAAATCGCATATCTAAATGGCATTTCTAAGTCGCGGCTTCCGGCGCCGATCGCCTATCGCCATTACCCTTTGCTTTATGCCAGAACCTAAGGACTACACACCCACAGGACCTGCCCACTATGAGGACACCTTGGTACGGGTTGACCGATTTGTAGTGGGGCCCGTTGAGAACAATGTCTTCATTATCCGAGACAAGGGCTCAGGCGAGGCGATCCTCATTGATGCAGCCAACGAGCACGATCTCCTAGTGCCCCTCTGCAAGGCCACCGGTGTCAGGCGAGTGCTCACAACTCACGGGCATTGGGACCATATTCAGGCTGTCACGGCAGTAAGGGATGCTGGGATCGATGTAGGGGTCGCCGCTGAGGACGCCGCTGAGCTCTCGGGCTACGACTTCATCATTCATGACGGAGATATCTGCCAAGTAGGGGCGCTTCGCTTCAAGGCGATGCACACGCCTGGCCATTCCCCTGGATCTACCTCGTTTCTCCTTGAGGGGACGCGCCTTCTATTCACTGGGGACACGCTATTCCCCGGCGGGCCAGGCAATACATCGTTCCCTGATGCCTCATTTGAGACCATCATCGACTCCATTGAGGGGCGAATCTTCACACTCCCGGCTGAGACCATTGTCCTGCCCGGGCACGGGCTCGATACGACAGTGGGGGCCGAGCGCCCCAGCATTGGAGATTGGGTCGAACGCGGTTGGTAGCCATAATTTCCACTACGCGCATAGGGGTATTACTGTGGCCCCTATGAACTCCTCTACTGAATCCCCAAATAGCCCCCTCCAGGATGAAGCCGCCGAGGTTCGCACTGCCCCGGTCCTATTGATTGAGGACCTCCATGTTGAGGCCGATGGGTCCGAGATTCTGCGCGGGGTAAGCCTCTCTATCGGCGCCGGTGAGATTCATACCCTCATGGGCCCCAATGGCTCCGGAAAGTCCACCCTCGCTAATGCACTGCTCGCCAACCCCGCGTACACGATTACCAAGGGACGCATCTTGTTCAAGGGCGAGGACATAACGCAGCTCCCAACCGATGAGCGTGCAGCGCGAGGCCTCTTCCTCGGCTTCCAACACCCAGAGGAGATTCCAGGCGTCAGCGTCTTGAACTTCCTGCGACAGTCGATGGCCGTTCGAAAAGGAATCAACGACCTATCCGTTCTTGAAGTACGCATGGCGCTAATCGAGTGGACCAAGCGACTCGGTATGGACCAGCGTTTTACACAGCGTTACCTCAACGAGGGTTTCTCTGGTGGCGAGCGTAAGCGAAACGAGATTCTTCAGATGGCACTCATGGAGCCAGACCTCGCGATTCTCGATGAGACCGACTCAGGTCTAGACATAGATGCACTGCGCGACGTCGCCAATGGAATCATTGAGGTACGCAATTCTCGCCCCGATCTTGGAGTGCTAATCATCACTCACTATCAGCGCATACTCGAGCACCTCACCCCAGATCGCGTGCACGTTCTTCTAGACGGAAAAATCGTTAGCACCGGCGGCCCAGAGATCGCACTGCGTATTGAGGCCGAGGGCTTTGACTCATTCCGAGACGAAGCAGCCTGAAGTGTCAATAGACCTAGCGGCAATTCGCTCAGAGTTTCCTCTCCTTAAGCGCCAAATAAACGGCAAAAGGCTTGTCTATGTCGATAGCGCCGCTACCTCGCAGAAGCCGCAGTCGGTTCTCGATGCGATGGATAACTACTACACAACGCAGAACGCAAATGTGCATCGTGGGGTTTATACCCTCGCCGAAGAAGCGACATCTGCATTTGAGTCAGCACGCGCACGCACCGCAAAGTTCATAGGCGCACAAGATCCTCACGAACTTGTATTCACACGGAACGCAACTGAGTCAATCAATCTCGTGGCACGCACTTGGGGCTATCAAAATCTTCGCGATGGAGATGTTGTAGTCCTAACCGAGATGGAGCACCATGCAAATATTGTTCCGTGGCAGATGCTCAGCGCTGAGCGCGGCATCATCATCCGATGGATTCCAATCACTTCTGACTACCGACTCGACCTAAGCGATATCGATGCGCTCCTCGATGGTGCATCGCTACTCGCAGTTACATCGATGTCGAACGTGCTTGGCACAGTAAATGACCTTGAGAAACTCGTTGCAGCAGCGCGTAGTGCAGGTGCAAAGGTATTGGTTGACGCATGTCAATCAATCCCTCACGACCCAGTTGATGTAGTTGCATGGGGTGCAGATTTTGTTGCCTTCTCAGGGCACAAGATGATGGGCCCAACGGGCATCGGCGGACTTTGGGCGCGGCGTGAACTACTTGAGGAGATGCCCCCCTTCCTCGGTGGTGGCGAGATGATTCGCGATGTTCGCAAAGACGGCTTCACCATGAATGACGTGCCCTGGAAGTTTGAGGCAGGCACGCCAGCAATTGCAGAGGCAATTGGCCTCGGCGCAGCGGTTGATTGGCTAAGCGCTGTGGGCATGGAGAACATCGCCGAGCACGAGAGAGCACTCACCGCTTATGCCCTCGAGCAGCTAACCTCAGCGTTCGGCGACGAGATCACGATCTATGGCCCGCCGACAGCGGAGGGGCGCGGGAGTGCAGTCTCGTTCCTATTCAATGAGATCCATGCGCATGACATCTCTCAGGTTCTAGATGAGGATGGGGTCTGCGTTAGGGCTGGCCACCACTGCGCCAAGCCCTTGATGAGGGTTCTCGGGGTCCCCGCTACGAGCCGGGCCTCATTCGCCATCTACAACACATTTGAAGACGTAGACGCCCTTGTGGAGGCCCTCCATAAAGCAAAAACATTCTTTGCCCGCTGAGAACGTAGGATTGCAGACGTGCCCGGACTCGAAGACCTCTATCGCGAGATAATTCTTGATCACTATCGCTCACCGCGTAACCGCGGCGAGTTACCAACGCCACCCGCTCTAAGCGCCGAGGGGTTCAATCCTCTATGCGGAGACGAGGTTGTGCTGTACCTCAATGTTGATGCCGAGGGCAATGTCACAGATATAAAGACTGGCGGGCAGGGCTGCTCCATTAGTCAGGCCTCGACCTCCATGATGGGCGCTGCAGTAAAGGGTAAATCCATCGCAGAGGCACGACAATTAATCACGGCCTTCAAAGCGTTGATGTCTATCCACGAGTCCAAGCTCGAGGGTGGCGACGCTACTGCCGCCACAGAAGAGGCAATCGCAGGGGTTCGACTAGGCGACCTTGAGGCACTCCAGGGGGTAGTTAAGTTCCCTGTGCGGATTAAATGCGCCACCCTTGCATGGAACACGTTGACTCAAATCCTTGATGAGTCAGACTCGGCTTAACTCCATATCCATAAAGCGAGAAGAAGCCCAGAACAAGCCCCGGATAAATGAGACTTTCGACCAGTAAAAAAGGCACCTAGGACTCCCACGAAGTAATAAGATTATGCGAGTCGGGAATGAATAGTTCTCGGAGTACGTTAGAGACCAAGAAGCACTACCCCCTTATAAGAGCAAGACCGAGAGGAGCAAATGGTGAACACCGAGATGGTGCAACTCATCGACGCCGGCTTAACAAGATTCGGCACACGCGACCTCGTCTCAGGTACTGAAGTCATGGACTTCCTACTTGACCTGCGTCTCTCAATCCTCAACCTGCCAGACCCACTGGCCCAGCTCCTCGAAGAAGAGTCTCAGCCACTAGTCGGCTAAGGATTACTGCGGCGCATAGCGTCGCAGTAATGAGGCCATCAATCTTCTGCCAATAGTTACGGCAGAATTTTTTGCGAGAGCGTCAATGCTCAGGTTCCAACGCGTGGCAGAATCAGATTTATCGACGATCTAATCCCCGACCCATCGCTTCAACCTGCTCCGTCAAGGCGCGAGCGTCGCCATGCTCGGAACTCCAAGGGCCCTCGCTCCCGTGTCCTCCTCATCGGGATCGCAGCAATAATTGCAGTCGGGGCGATAGGAGCAACCGCGTTTGCTCTTACCTCTCAACCTGATTCCCGCCCCACTGCCGGCGCCTCTGTTGCCTCCTCCACGACAACAACAACCACTATTGCGCCGACGACTACCACGACAATTCCAGTCTTCGCACAGCCCGCAGCTATCGATCTCCCTGCAGTACCGGCCGGCGAGGTATCTGAGGGTTCTACTGGCACAGAGGTTGCTGCATACCAAGCCCGCCTCGCATCACTGCACTTTGATCCGGGCACACAGAGCGGAACCTTTACAAGCGACACCACATATGCCATACACGCTCTCCAGAAGATGATGGGCGTGCCCGTTAGCGGTCGTCTCGGCGAGCCGGAGCGCCTTGCGCTTATGAACTTTCAATACCCAGCACCGCTAAAGCCTGATGCTGAGCCAAACCGCACAGAGATTGACGTTACGAAGCAAGTGATGACTCTCTACATAGACCGACAGGTTCGCCTCATCACAACAATCTCAACAGGCTCCGGGAAGAACTACTGCTACACGCCTTTCTATAAGACGGTTCGCGTCTGTGAGGACGCGAATACCCCTGAGGGTCGATTTACTTATACGTATTTCGTAAACGCATGGCACAGGTCCCCGCTTGGGCAGCTCTATAAACCCTTCTACTTCAATGGCGGAATCGCAGTCCACGGCTACCCGGATGTACCAGTCCGCCCTGCATCTCATGGCTGCACGCGAGTTCCAATGCGAATAGCTGATTACTGGAGCACGCTTGTCACCAAGGGCGACGCCGTATATGTGATTGGGAAGACAGCAACCACCGTCTCTGCCCCGAATGTCATAAACCCTAAGCAGAGTGCATTGCCAGGGACGCGCACTATTGGTGGAGTACCGAGCGTCGCTGGTCAGCCGACTACTACTACCGGCGCTCCAACTCTTGGGCCGGTTGAGTCAACCTCTACTAGCACGCCGACAGAGTCTTCAAGCACCTCAACTACCACGAGTACTACAGAGCCACCGCCGCCGCCACCGCTCTAAATCTTCCCTATAAGCCTTCGCCGCTCCTGTGGAGCGGGGGTAGTTACAGGATTAAAAAGTTCGGTGCGAGAAGGGATCCGCTCGGTTGAACTCAACGGGCTCGGGGATCTCAATCCCTAAGCGCGCAGCGAGACCGTCGTAGCCCTCAACCTCTAACTCATCAGCGAGTTCTGGTCCACCACTTGTAACGATGCGACCGCCCATAAATACATGCACAACATCTGGGTTGAGTTCAGTGAGGAGCCGAGAGTAGTGAGTAATAGCGAGAACGCCGAGGCCATCCTCCTGGGTCATCGCCTTAACCCTTCGCGCTACATCCCTAAGCGCATCAACGTCTAGGCCAGAGTCAATCTCATCCAAGACTGCGAAACTAGGGGCGAGCATCGCCAGTTGAAGAGTCTCTGCACGTTTCTGCTCTCCACCAGAGAACTCAACGTTTACCCCTCTGGTAAGGAACTCATCGCGCACCGCTAGGCGCTGCGCCTCTGAGATAAGCCGGTCATTGAGCCCATCAACCTGAGATCCTCGGGCGCGCATCGCTGCCTCAAGCAGATCCTCAACACGTACCCCTGGTACCTCAACGGGGTACTGCATCGCTAGGAATAAACCTGCTGCTGCGCGCTGCCATGTCTCGAGGCCAAGCAACTCGACGCCATTGACCGTTACAGACCCTGCAGTTGATTCATAACCTTCGCGCCCCATTAGAACGTGAGAGAGGGTCGACTTACCCGAGCCGTTAGGGCCCATAAGCGCATGGACCTCGCCGGGGAGAATCTCGAGGTCGACACCGGTGAGTATCTCCCCTCCGGCTACACCTCCACGCAGGCCCTTGATGATGAATGAATTACTCATGGAACCACCACCAACACATCGTCCCCATCAACGCGCACTCCATATGTTGGTACCGGGCGCGTAGCGGGCAGAGAGGCTGGCTCTCCGCTGACAAGCGAGAACATTGCACCGTGCTTGGGGCACTCAATCGCACATGCTTCGCTATCAATTTGGCCCTCAGAGAGAGAAGCCTCTGCATGCGAGCAGCGATCGCCTAAGGCGTACCAGTTATCCCCGATGTGAACGACAACTACACGCATCCCATCGACATCGACGCGTAGGGATGCTCCGTCTGCAATCTCGCTAATTGAGGAGACTCGAATCTCAGGCATGGGCGAGACCTGCATGCAAGTTGCCGATTTTGTCTTGTACTGAGCGGCGCAGAGGACCGACAAGCGCAGGCACCGGAAGCCTCTCGAATACATCCTCGAAGAACCCGAGAACAATTAGGCGCTCTGCCTCTTCGGGTGGGACTCCACGTGTTGCGAGGTAATAACGCTGGTCTTCGTCGATCGGCCCAACAGCAGAGGCGTGAGCACAGCGCACGTCATCGGCCTCAATCACGAGGTTTGGGATCGACTCTGCGCCGGCACCCTCTGTTAGAACAAGGTTTCTATTGCTCTGTACCGCACGCGACTTCTGCGCCTCTGGTCGTATGTGGACCATGCCTGAGTAGACAGAACGCGCAGTATCTTCAACTGCGCCTTTGAACAGAAGGTTGCTCGTTGTATTCGGTGCAGCGTGATCTTGAAGGGTGCGGAAATCAAGCATCTGATCGTTGTCGCCGTAGTAGACGGCAACCTGCTCCGACTCAGCACCGACGCCCTCAAGAAGCGACTCGCTTCGAAGACGCGCGTATGAGCCGCCAAGCGCTACCGCTGATGAGTGGAGAACCGCATCGCGCCCAAGGTGCGCACGCTGAAGCGCAATGCTTGTTGTCTTGTCTCCGTATTCTTGAACAGATTGGTAACGAACATTTGCTCCGTCACCAAGAATTAACTCGACTACTCCGTCGACTACATGCACGACGTTTGGGGATCCGAAGCGCTCAAGAACCGAGACTTGGCTTAACTCTTCTGCAATCACAATTGTGTGCGGGAACGAAGCGACTCCCTCACCGTCACACCAGTGGATCACTACGATCGGCTGCTCTACAACAACGCCACGAGGGACATGAACATACGCGCCTCCGGCTAAAAAGGCGTCATGGAGAAGCGTAAACGCATCGGGGGAAGCATCAGAGGTCAAGCCAACTCGCCCAACCGCAGTATCAGCATCGAGCATTGCTAGGTCACCGACAATCACACCGCGCGCCTCTAGAGCAGGGTCAATCTCATGATGAACAACTCGACCATCGCGCACCACTATGAGGGCTGATCGCGCTCCAAGTTCGGCAGCGACAGGCCCACCACCAGGGACTGCATCGATCCCAGGCTGGCCCAACTCTGCGCCAGACATCGGACGATATTGAGTGAGATCGATATCACCCACGCGGCTATAGCGCCAGATCTCTTCATCGGCTGTAGGCCACTCAATATCTTTGAGCGATTCAATGGCGCGCAGGCGTCGCTGGGTAAGCCACTCTGGGCCGCCAAGATCCAATGATGCTTCAGGGGTAAAGCGATTACTCAATGTTTTTGCTGGCGACTACTAGCCGACCGAGCCCTCCATGTTGAGCTCAATAAGGCGAGATAGCTCTACCGCGTACTCCATCGGGAGAGTCTTGGTAATCGGCTCTATGAAACCATTGACGATCATTGCAGTGGCTTGCTGCTCCGAGAGTCCGCGGCTCATGAGATAGAAGACCTGGTCGTCGCCGACTTTCGAGACGGTTGCTTCATGCCCAATGCGCGCATCCTTCTCGTCTACCTCCATGTATGGGTAGGTATCCGAGCGGGAGTCTTCATCGAGGATAAGCGCATCACAGCGTACGTGGCTCTTAACTCCGTACGCTCCCTCCTCGACCTTTACCAGGCCTCGATAGGTAGTACGCCCGCCATCTTTCGAGATTGACTTTGAGTCAATGATTGAGGTGGTCTCCGGTGCGGCGTGGGTCATCTTCGCACCCGCGTCTTGATGCTGACCTGCCCCTGCATAGGCAACAGAGAGAACCTCGCCGTGCGCCTTGGGCCCGACCAATACAACGGCCGGGTACTTCATTGTCAACTTCGATCCAAGGTTGCCATCAATCCACTCAACGCGTGACTCGGTCTCAGCGCGTGCACGCTTTGTAACAAGGTTGTATACGTTCGGAGACCAGTTCTGAATTGTTGAGTAACGAATATGCGCGCCCGGCTTCGCAATCAACTCAACTACAGCAGAGTGCAGAGAGTCAGTTGAGTAGACGGGGGCAGAGCAGCCCTCAACGTAGTGAACCGACGAACCCTCGTCAGCGATAATTAGAGTTCGCTCAAATTGCCCCGAGTTCTCAGCGTTGATTCGGAAATAAGCCTGCAGGGGCATATCGACATGAACTCCAGGCGGCACATAAATAAATGAGCCACCGCTCCATACTGCAGAGTTAAGAGCAGCAAATTTATTGTCTCCAGGTGGGATAACCGTAGCGAAGTACTCGCGAAGCAACTCTGGGTACTCGCGCAGCGCGGTATCCATGTCAGTAAAGATGACACCGAGTTCTTCTAGGTCTTCGCGATTCTTGTGGTACACGACCTCGGACTCGTACTGCGCAGTTACTCCGGCGAGGAACTTTCCCTCCGCCTCAGGAATTCCTAAGCGCTCGTAGGTTGTCTGCATCTCTTTCGGGAGCATGTCCCACTCGGAGACTTGTTTCTCGATGGGCTTGATGTAATAGAAAATGTCGTTGAAGTCGATATCTGGCATGTTCTCGGCGAACCAAGGAAGCATCGGCTTCTTCTCGAAGCGCTCAAGAGCTGCAAGGCGAAAATTGGTCATCCACTCGGGCTCGCTCTTGTGCCACGAAATCTCGCGCACGATGTCAGCGTTAATACCCTTCTTGGGCTTGAATACGTACTGCTCGGTATCGTGCCATCCGAGTTTGTAGCTACCAAGATCAACCTCTTCGACTGACATCTGGCGCCACCTCCAATCTGCTCAGGAGAACCCCCAATAGCCCCTCATGGGGAGTTGGAGGCATTTCCACTACGCAGATAGTAACAATTGCCAGAGTCCGCTACCACACTGAGCAGAGGGATCCTCTTGGGGCCCGATATATCTCTCAATACCGAGGGCTATACCTAGCCTTTACCTCTGCCTCATACCTATGGCTAATACCTATGGCTTTAGGGCTGAGCCCGCTGCCTTCTTCTTCGTGGTAGAGGTCGTAGTCGGGCCAGTAGGTGAGCCAGTCGGTGAGGTTGTAGACGGAGCCGACTTGGGCGCAGCCTCAGGTGTGCCTGCAGCTGTCGTGGCCTCCTTTAGGAGCACCCCAATCTCGTCGGTAAGGCGCTGATAGAGCCCTAGGTCGCCGGCCTTAAGTGCAGCCTGAGCCTTGTCATATTTATCTGAGGCCTGAGCAAGAATCTCCGAGACCGTGGCACCAGCGTTGGAGCCTCCGGTTCCACCAGTTCCGCCAGTCCCACCAGTTCCGCCAGTTGTTCCAGGGGATTTACCCTCAAAGAGTTGAGCAAGAGCCCCCTGCAACGAGGTATCGATTACTGCCCTACCTGCGTAGAAGACGACTACGAATCGGAACGAAGGTAGTTGCTGCCCAGTATCCGCCTGAACATAAACAGGGCGGATATAGAGGATTGAGTCACCGATTGGCAGCAACTGCAAGGAGCCTTGGATGACGCGCGATCCCGTTCGCCCAAGTAGCGAGTACTGCTCAGAGATCTGCTGCGTAGTGTTAATCGTGCTGTCCACCTGCTGCGGCCCGTAGACAGAACGACCATCTGGCATTACAAACGATCGGAGTCGTCCATAGGAGCCAAGATCAGAGTCTGCTGCCATGAATGAGACCAAGTTGGTAAGTGCATTGCCGCTTGAGACGGGAACAAACGGGCGGAGGAGTTGGAAGCGCACCTCATCTTGTTCGGGTAGGCGAATCAACAAATAGATTGGATCGATTCGTCGCCCACTAGACGCTGCAGCCTTCGGGGCTGCACCTAGGAAGGTTGTGTCAGTCGTGTCTACCGAAGCGACATCACCCACTACCCCAGACCCAGGGTCAGGAGAGACAGCCCACGTATCAGTGCGATTGTAGAAAGTAGTCGGATCGGTCATGTGGTAGATGCGATAGACATCCGTCTGAGCCTTGAATAGATCCTGTGGGTACCGAAGGTGCGATCGAAGCGCCTCCGGCATTGAGGATATGGGCTCAAATAGGTCTGGAAAAGCAGATTGCCATGATTGAATCACCGGGTCTGACTTATCGATGATGTAGTAATGAATTTTTCCTGTATACGCATCGACGGTTGCCTTAACAGGGTTCCGCACGTAGTTAAAAGATCCGCTTAGCGCTCCCTCTCCAGAGAACGGCTGTGAGTACGGGTAGTACTGGCTTGTCGTATAGCCATCGAGCATCCAAATAATTCTTCCATCGACGATGACAGGGTAAGGGTCGGCATCGAAGGTGAGGAAAGGTGCTCCCTGCTCAACGCGCGAGCGAATATCGCGATTAAATACCATCTGCGTTCTGGGGGTCACCTGCCCCGAGATCATCAAGTTGTAATCATTGAACCTGACTGCAAACGCCAGACGCTTTGAGAAGCTAGACAGGGGCACTCCGCCGCCGCCCTTGTACTGGTTATACGCATCCTTCTGGCCCTGAAGTGGATAATCAAACTCATCGGTCTTTGCGTTGACTAAGACATACCCGCCTGTGCTCTCGCCGAAGTAAACGCGGGGCTGCTTGAGCTCGATGTCCCCCGTCGGCGGGATATTTCGCAGCAGGTATTGAGGGGTTCCATCAGAGGTGGCCTTATTCGCGGCTGAAGCAACTGCACCAAAACCATGCGTGTATACAAGTTGGCGGTTCACCCAAGACTGGCTTGGAAGGTCAGTGCGGTTGAGTTCTCTTGCCGAGAGCATTACTTGAGTCAACTTGCCGCCAACTTCATAGCGGTCGACATCTACGTCGTTGAAGTTGTAGAAGGTCTGAAGACTCTGGAAAGACTGAAAGTTGCGTAGGGCTTCGTACGGGTCCCAGAGTCGAGCATTCTCAATTGTGTTGGCGTTCTCAACGATCTTTGCGGTATCGAGATTCTCCTGATATGGGAATGGCTGAACATCAACCTTTGATACCCCAAAGGCGTCGCGCGTTGCCTTGATGTTGCGCTCGATATAGGGCTTCTCACTCTGTAACTCATTTGGATTGACACGAAGCGATTGGTAAATAGCGGGGAAAATAGTACCGACAACGACCGCTACAAATGCCCAAAGGCCAACGGCAATGACCGGCAGAACCCATCCTTTGCGGCGAATATTCCAGATGAATAAACCTGCAGCCACTACGGAGATCACCACAAGGAGATTCAAGGCCGGTAGCTGTGCGGCTATATCGGTCTTGCTTGCCCCTGCGACAACGCCTCTCTCTGAGAAATTCAGGTTAAAGCGGGCGAACCAGTACTGGCCGGTCTTTATAAGCGCCATGACTCCAAGAATCACTGACACGTGGGCCTTGACGTGCGGGCTTACGCGCGCGCCATCGCCCTGGACTCGGATTCCACCGTTTAAATAATGCAGTGCGATGGTGCAGACAAGCACAACCAGCAGCGCTACAAAAAGCCAGTTAAAAAAGAAGTTGATAAATGGAAGTTGAAAGACAAAGAATCCGATGTCTTTACCGAACTGAGGATCATTCCTCCCGAACTCGACTCGATGGGTGAAGAGCACCCACTGCTTCCATTCGCTGCTAACGCTTGTTCCAATTACAAATGCTAGGAACCCTGAAACGAGGAGCCGGATCCGTCCTCCATAACGCACCGCAACATCTTGATAGCGCGCAGCGAGGTCGTCACTTGGCTTTAATTGTTTTACCTTCGGAGCTAAGCGGTCAGCAATTGAGAGGCTCGTGATCATCAAGACAAAGAAAACAAGCGTGAATACAGCCGCTAGGCCGACCTTGGCTGAGAGCAGGGCTCTCCATGTCCCGGAGAAATTAACCGACCTAAACCACAGGTAATCCGTGTAGAACACCGCAATGCCGCGGAAACTTATGAAGAGCACAACTAAGAGGACGGCTGCAACTATTGCAAGGGTCCTTCCGCGTCGCGAACGTGGGGGACGGGGACCTGTTGAGACTGGGCGCACAATTTGCAGCCTAGAGGGCGCAACGCGCTCGCGCCCCTCGGGGCGATGACAAGATTATTGCGAGCCCTTGGTCACATCCCCCAATAAAGAGATCGACTGCTCGTCTCTATGTTGGAGGGGAGTTGATGAAGATGCGTTGCATTATCTCCGCTAGATGGTTCTCCAGATAACGCGCTGGATAATTGGTTGGTTTGGCGAATCAACCGAGGCTTGCATCAGGCGTTATTAAGCACCGGCACCCAGGGTGAGCTGGGGGGTAGGCCTGACCTGTTGGAAAATTTTGCCCTCTAGGCGTGGGCTCTAGAGCATTGTCGTCGCAGTCAGAGCATCTCCCCGCCTCAATCGGCACCCACCTGAGCAGAGTTCCAGTTGCTACTGCTTCGTAAACGCCCCTAGACCACGCAGCGCTGAGAGCATCCCCGAGAGCAGCCTCCAACCCCTGACCTCTCGCATCACGGAAGCACGAACCAACCGCCCTTGATATCGAGTCATCTGAGTCAGGCGAGTCATTCGCAGCAATCACTGCACTGAGACGCGACCTGAGCCCACCAACTATCTCTTCCACCGGCCCTGATGTGAGTTCCTCGGGGACCTTTGGAGCGGGCTCAGTGGTGAGTCCTGTATGCGCACCGATAAATGCCTTGCCAAGCGGCTCTGAGAGAAGCGCTACCCAGGTGGCGGTCTGCTCCGCTCCATCGCCAAGGATTGCCTCTAAATCGATGCGGCCTTTCTGAGTTCGGAGACGCTCGAGTAATGCATTTTGATCATCCTGCAGAGCCCGCTTGGCGCGCTTGATCGCGTCTCTTCTTAGCGGAAGCAAGACTGCTTCACACATACTGCGCTCGTCATCGGCACTATCGACGAGTTCAGTCTCAGGGGCAGAGTCGATGCCACCAGAGTCTGGGTCGACTTTGAGAGCAATTGGCTCCTCTTTCTCACTACCCAACGCTGACCCTGCTCCATCGGCACGAAGCCTCGCAAAAATAGACTCGACCTCTGGCGCATCCGCAGCCTCAGCCGAGTCCCCAGTCGAACCCCTAGTGAGAGTATTCGCTGAACTCTCGATCTCTGTGAGAGTTACTTCATCGCGAATTATCACTTCTTGTGTAGTGACTTCTTGGAGTCCATCATCTGTCACGACAACAGTCACGGACTCGGTCACGGACTTACTGAGCGTCTCAGTAACCAACTCCGTAGTACGCGTGCCCGTTACAGGCTTGGAGTCCTCGGTTATGCCGAGGCTCTCACGTACGCGTCTGCGAAGTCTGCCCCCGGAGGCTGGAGAGTTTGGAGGATCGCTACGTGGCGCCTCAGGTTCACTCTGCGTACTCGAGATTGGGGCAGTACTGATTACTACACGATTTAAATTAGGGGTATCTCCATTAGAGGCTTCTAAAGAAGGGGTCTCGGGGGCAGCGCCACTTACTTGGGTCAAATCCTCTTCTGGGTCGCCGTCGATACCGAGGTCCACAAACGGAGCGGACGTAGCTAAGTCGCTTGCCCCGCGCGAGTCAACCTGTCCTAGTGCTGAGGTGGCATCGGAGAGGGTCTGCTTCACGACGCGATACGCCCCAAGCAATCGGTCGCGCCCTATACGCAACTCCTCGATCTGCGACGTTAGGAGTTCACGACGTCGTGCAAGGTCAGCTAGCACGCGTTCGCGCACAGCCTTTGCCTCTGCGAGCATCTCTCGCCCAGTCTGGCGCGCTTGCTCAATCTCGCTCTCGCTCTCAATGCGTGCACGCTCGCGTACCTCTGCTGCATCGCGCTCAGCTGTCTCAAGAGTTGAAGTAGCCGCAGCCGTTGCGCCAGATTGAATCGCAGCAGATGTCTCTTCGGCCGCTGCTACTAGCGCACTAGAGATCTCGTTAGCTGAATTTACTTGAGTAGTTGCAGCCTCTTCAGCTGCATCGCGCATCGTCTTTGACTGCTCCTCGGCGTCTTTGAGTATCGCGGCTGCTCGCTCCTCTGAGCGCGTCCGAATATCCTCCGCGGCGCTCTGAGCTGAGCGCAGTACTCGCGCTGTCTCCTCCCCTAACGCGGTGAGAAGCTCCTGATCCGTCGGGGCCTTAGGGCTGCGCAGTTGCTCCTCTAAGGACTCAATTCGAGACCTGAGAGAATCCTCGCGCTCGGAGATTGCAGCAACCTCTTCCGCTACGCGGCTGAGGAACGAACGCACCTCTGCCTCGGAGACGCCACGCACGGCCTTAGCGAATGAGCGCGAAGCGATCTCGTCGGGGGTTAATTTTGGACTGCTCGACACCGCGAGCCGGCGAACATCACCGCCTGCCACTACGCACCTCCACCTTTTACGTGATACCGAAAGCTTCCTCTGAGACCAGAGTTGCCAATGTTACGGGTGTTGGGACCCCAATGCGAGTGACTATGAATAAATTTGGGGCATAAATTCTGGAATAGGCATCTCTCTATCGATGCTCTATTGATTTAAAACCCTTCAGGGTCTGAGATCGCTCGAGGCGTAATGGCCCCGCCGCCGTTATTTGAGAGCACCATTAATGCATCCTCGAGGCTCTTGACGCCCAGGATGCGCATACCTTCGCACTTGAGGCCGCTCGCATCCTTCTCCTCGCCCACCGGAACAATCATCAAGTGGGCACCGGCTGAGCAAGCCGCCACACTCTTCTGACGAACGCCACCCACAGCGCCAACCACACCATCGGCCGAGATCGTGCCGGTTACAGCTACATCTCTCCTACCGGGCAAGGAGCCTGGCGTCATCTTGTCGAGAATTGCCAAAGCAAATGAAAGGCCTGCGCTTGGACCGCTAACTGGACCTGGATCTATTGAGATATCGACTGGAAACTCGTACTTAAGATCTTTCGTAGCCGGAGCGATCCCGATAAAAGGCTTGCCTTTTAGCTCTCCGGAACGCGCGACGCGCGACTCCACCTTTATCTCGATCTCCCTTGTGGCAGCAGTTGAATTCCCTTGGCGAATCCTTCGAGTTACCTGAAAAATAAACTCTGCCCCAGCGGGGAGTGATTGAACCGTTTCGCCAACCTGTTCGGCGCGCTGAATCTGTTTTGAGTTGATCTCAGTAATTAAGTCTCCGACGCGCAGTCTGCCCTCGGAGGGGCTGCCAGGTGTAACTGCTACAACAACCGCGCCTCCGCCTGTCACCGGGACCTCGTACCCGAGGTAACGAAGCGCTGCAGCCTTTGCATCCTCCTGCGACTCAGTCATCAACATCTGGTTAACTGCTAGATCTTGCTTAGGGGTGCTCCCACCTAAGTATTGGACCTCATCAACAACGGTGTCCTCTGAGGAGAGGGAAGCCTGTAAATATCTCCAGATGTTTGGGCGTTGATTTGAGACAGAGACGGTTAAGAAGAGCAGATCAGATCGAGTCGGGAATGTACGCGCACCCTTAATCTCCACAATCGGGGCAACCGGCGTTGCACTGCCTGGCGAGAAGATCACATACGGGAGTCGGATAACTGTCCCAAGGAATAGAACCACCAAAGTGAGTGGGATTAAAAGGAATCCACATATAGCCAATACGCGAGCCGCCTTGCGGCGAGGCCTAGGCGCTATCGAATACTCCCGATTCGGCGGTGGTGGCCAGGAAGCATCGATCTCTGGAGCGCTTATCGACCCCGCTACCGGGGTGGCATCGCTCTCTGCAGGTATATCGCTTGGAGGCTCCATCAAGATCCAAAGCATCGCACGAAAATTAAAGCCAAGCATGCCGCAACACAGCGAATATTAAAAAGGCCGAATATTTGAATTAAGACCTATTTGAATTAAGACCTATTTGAATTAAGACCCTTTGAATGAGAGAGCGTCCATTCAACCTGCTGGGCTGGCAAATAAGGTGAGGTGGGCAGGGAGTGCGAATATCAGATATCGAACTACCCAGGAGACGTAATCCCAGATAACGCGGAAGGCCAATCGATTTCAAGCGATACCGCATCGATCGTCGATCGCCGTCTCAAGGTGACTCGCCTTGAGGTGACGCGCCTTGGATTCAAAGCCTCGCTCTCATCAGAGCAGCGCGCACTGTTGCTCACTGCAATGGGTGGCCCTGATGATCGGGTGCGTGCCGGGGCGCTTGGAGCGATAGTTCGCCTCTCGAGCAATGAGGCAGCGCAAGCAGTCATTGAACCAGCAGAGGTTCAGGAAGCGTGGCGTAGTGCACAGGTTGATCAGAGCCCCAACGTGCGCAGGCGCGCAGCCGAGCTCGCCCCCAAAGTTAGCGATCTGCCGATAGAGCTTGTTATTGAGCTTGTTGCCGATTCTGATGTCACAGTCGCCGAGGCGGCCGCGTGGGCACTCGGCGAGATGACCGGCGAGGATTATCCAAAAGAAGACGCAGGGCTAGCCGATGCGACACTAGAGAAGTTCGCCCTAAGCCATAAAGATGCACTTGTTCGAGAAGCATGCGTTGCAGCCCTAGGCGCCCGCGGAGTAGGGCTCGCCACCATTCTTGCTGCGTGTAGTGATAAGCCTGCGATTAGGCGCCGAGCTGTATTGGCACTCTCTCCATTTGAGGGTCCAGAGGTTGACGCAGCGTTAGAGAATGCACTCACAGACCGCGACTGGCAGGTTCGACAAGCCGCAGAGGATCTTCTCGGGATTGATGCAGGGCAGCAAGACGACGCAGATGCCGGCGAGGATGAAGCCGGACAACTCGGCTGCTAGCAGTTCTTAGCGAATCAGGTTCGCGCGTTCCCCATAAACATGTCCTTCAGAAGGTCGAAGGACTCCAGGCATCTCCCCGCTCCCTCCACGACACACTCAAGCGGAGCCTCAACTAAACGCACTGGAAGAGAGGTCTCCTTTGCAATGCGCAGATCGAGCCCACGGAGCATTCCTCCCCCACCGACCAGATTGATGCCATTCAAAATTAAGTCTTGCGCCAATTCAGGCGGCGTCTGCCCTAGTGCGGAGATAACCGCATCGCAGATAGCACGTACCTGCTCCTCAATCGCCTCGCGTACCTCCTCCGGGGTAAGCACAATCGTCTTTGGCAATCCAGAGGCAAGGTCGCGTCCACGAACTTCAGCGCGGAACTCATTCGGGGTTGGGAATGCGGAACCAATCGCCAACTTGATCTCTTCAGCGGTTCGCTCGCCGATTGCAATTCCATACTCGCGTCTTACAAACGCTTGGATCGCAGCATCGATATCGAACGAGCCAACTCGCACTGCTTCTAGAGCGACAATTCCACCTAGCGAAATTACTGCAACCTCAGTGGTTCCTCCACCAACGTCAATAACCATGTTGCCAAGGGGCTCGTGAATCTGAAGCCCTGCACCTATAGCGGCTGCCATCGGCTGCTCAATGAGATATGTCGCGGCCGCCCCAGCACGTCGCGCTGCCTCTAGAACTGCGCGCTGTTCGACGTGCGTAATCGCTGAAGGAACACATATCAAAACACGCGCTCTGTAAATACGCGAGACTCCTGCACGCTGGAACAACAGGCGAATCATGCGTTGAGTAATGTCGAAATCAGTAATTGCACCGCCCCGGAGCGGTCTCACAGCGACTATGTACCCAGGGGTTCGACCAATCATCTGCCACGCATCGTGCCCCATCGCAAGCACATCTTGGGTGCGCGAGTTGAGTGCGATAACGGTTGGCTCGTTGAGAATGATTCCCTGACCGCGCGCGTAAACAAGCGTGTTGGCAGTCCCAAGATCAATTGCTAGGTCTCGTGCCATCTCACTTGTCCTTGTGGTGTCTGAACAATGAAGTCTTAGGGCGAGGGGCTAGAGCCTCGCGGCGCTTCTCAAAGTCGTTGATGCCATGGTGCAGACCGCTAGGCCCACGGTGACGGATCACAACAATTGTTACCCCAACAATTATCGCAATGGCGATGAAGACTAAATAGATCATGAGGCTAAGCCCTGAAAGCTCTTTGTCGCATCAGGACTTCTTAAATTACTGCCCTGAATCGCTTCAGCGTCTAGGCCCCAGTCAGATCCACCGCTCCAGTCTTCGCGCTTCCAGATCGGCGCGGTTACTTTGAGCGTGTCTATTAAGAATCGTCCTGCCTCGAAGGCTGCATCGCGGTGCGGTGAACTGACAACTACGACTACAGCCGTATCCCCGACAGCGAGAACCCCGACGCGGTGGAGAATTGCTACGCGGTTTATCTCCACCCAACGGATACGCGCCTCGCTAGTTAATTCGGAGAAGACTCTCAGAACCTGATCCTCATAGGCCTCGTACTCGAGCGAAGTTACGCCATCACGATCGATTGAGTGATCTCGCGCTACCCCGAGAAAACTTACGACTGCACCGCTATCTGGCGTAGTTGCCCATGCGGTTGCAGCCTCGCTTGGGAGGGGGTCGCCCGAGATTGCGAGCCATTCATCTCGGTTAGTTGGGGGGTGCACACTCAACATTGTAGGGAGTCGGGGCGCGACCGCACGTGGGCAGAGCCTCGGTACACTTTTGCGTCATGCCTCGGAAGACACCAAAATCAGGCTCCGAAGGGGCAAACGGCGAGAATCCTGAGCCTGCAGGCGGGGAATCTGGCTCTACGAGAGGGTGGATTCATCCCTCCGAGCTCGGCTCACGTTTCGATGCAGTGGACGCCAAAGATCGCGCTGTTGAGACGCCGCAGAGTTCGCCATCCACTAGCGACGATAAGCGCACTCGAGAATCTCGCGACAGGTTGCTGCGGCGATCTGTGATTAGTTGCGCAGCATTGAGCATTGCATTTGGCGGTATTGCGCTCTGGAGATATGCGTCGGTGCAGTCCGATGGGGGCTCAGCAGGAGGTGGGAGCTCAGAGGCTCTAGCGGCGACTACCGGGGCGTCTAAAGGCAACTTAGAAGGTGCCAACGCCTCAGTAACAAGTTCAATAGCAGCGGTCCATCTCCATCAAGGTGCAGAGGTCTCCACAATCTCTGGAATATGCGTCAAAGGAGGGATCGTCACTGCGTCAGGCCCCGTCTCTCGAGATGGGTTTCAATTAACTGGAGTTCAAATAACTGGGGTTCAAATAACTGTTGCTCTTGAGTCTCTTCAGGAAGGTGCTCAAACTGCTAGTGAGCATGCAGTCTCCGTAAGTTCAGTCGACGAATTATCGGGACTCGCCTACCTCACTGGATACCAATGCCCAGAGTCTCAACTATCGATGGAGCAGGCGCGGCGGTGGCGCTCCGGTGAGGCATTGGTTATCGCTGCTCGGCCAACAAGACAACCCCGCTCGACTCAGGTACGCGCGCAAGTATTTAGTGAAGGCGGAGTCGTAGCGAAGACGCAATTTGGGAGAACAGGTGATGCAGTTCTGCTCCCAATTTTGGAGGGCGGCTCCAAGCAACCCACTAAATCTGTTACCGACTCGAGTGCAATCGGTACCGCACTTGTTAATTCGAGCGGCGAATTCATGGGCGTAGTGATCGCCGAGGCAATGGGTTCATACTTAGCGATCCCATCGTCGATGGCGCGCAGAGTGATCTCCCAATTCATAAACGGCGAGAGAGTAGAGGCCGGGTGGCTCGGGCTTGAACTAGATACCGACTCCAAGATTCTCGCTGTCTCAGCTGGATCACCAGCCGAGGGCGCGGGGATTCTTGTCGGTGAACAGATCTACGCCACCGATGGCGCACGCACCGCCGGAGTCGAGACCCTATTGGCGTACCTGCAGGCCCAGGCACCTGGTGATCGGGTCTCACTCACAATGGAGAATCAAGGGCGAACCCGTGAGGTCATCGTGATTCTTGGGTATCGCCCCGCAGACGAGGGCTCCTAACTCTCGAATCAATCCAGCCACTCAAGCAAGAAGCGACTCTGCACACTTGACGGGCTCCACGATTTTAAGTTCATTGCCCCTGAGGCGGCATTTAGAGCCGCGCGGTGGGAGGATAGAGAAATGGAGAATCAATTAACCCCTGCAGGAGAGTCCCCACGAGTAGAGGACTCCGATTCCGCCCCCATCGTGCTTAGCGATTTGGATCGCGACCTATTAAACGCCCTCCAGTGGGATTTCCCAATAGTGACGAGACCATTCGCCGCCATTGCTGAACGCTTAGGCGTCGAGGAGTCAGTGGTCCTTGAGCGTGTCAACGCAGTAAAAGAAATTGGCGTGCTTCGCCAGATGTCTGCCATTTTTGATACGCGCGCCCTCGGGTACCAATCAGCGCTCATCGCTGCACGAGTGGCTCCGGAGCACATCGACGCAGCGGCGGCAATTATTAACGAGCACCCCGGTGTAAGCCATAACTACAAGCGCAATCACTCCTACAACCTTTGGTACACCCTCGCGACTCCTCCTGGCGAGGATTTCGACGCCCATGTCGAGACGCTTCATCAAACAAGCGGGTCACTAGTAACACGCAAACTCCCAACACTGGTGCTCTACAAAATCGGCGTCAAGCTCGATATGACGGGTAAGACCGCCGCAAATGCAAAAGCAGAGGTACTGGCACACGAGAAGCCAGAGCGTCGCGCGGATATGCCGGCCCCTGTTCTCTCAGCTCTCGAGATGACTGCAATCTCGGTGGTCCAGGCAGACCTACCAGTTGTTGAGAGGCCATTCGCCGCACAGGCCGAGGTCATCGGCTGCACGGAGGACGAACTCCTAGAACTTCTCGCCTCATTTTTAGAGCGCAAATTGATGCGGAGATTTGCTGCGGTCATGAATCACAGATCAGCAGGTTTCAAGGCCAATGCAATGGGTGTATGGGCTGTGCCAGAGGACCGTCTTGAAGAGATCGGGCCACAGATGGCGGGATTTGCAGCAGTTAGTCATTGCTACCGCCGCCCTACATATGAAGACTGGCCGTACACGGTATTCACAATGGTGCATGGTCGCAACGCTCGAGACTGTGAAGCCACCATTGAGGCAATCCGCGATGAGACCGGCGTCGATGAGCACGCTCTTCTCTGGTCGATCAAGGAATATAAGAAAGTCCGAATTAAATACTTCACTGACGACTGGTCCGATTGGACAGCGAAGAACCTCTCCACCTCAAACAAAAGCTGAGGCGTTTACTTCTTCTTTCTCAACCTCGAGATTAGAAGAGAACTAATGGTGAATACACCGAGCGCGATGCCAGCGCGTCTCAACAAACTAGGGGCAGGTGGCGAATCGATCCCCTTTAACACTCCACCCGCGACTGCATCCTTCAATGCATCCTTGCTGCTATACCTCGGTATCCACCCTGCATCTAAGAGTTTCTTGTTGGAGATAAATACGGGATATTGAAGATATGGAACAACCTCGGCAGGGATTTCTCCAATCCTAAGTCGCGAAGCTCTAAGGAGAAGCCGCTCTAGAAGTTCTGCAGGCAAAGCGGGTACCCATGATCGCCCGAGTAATTCCTCGACTGACTCCAGCGTTACGACACCGTTCGCACAGAGGTTGTAAGCACCGTCCAAACCATTGACTATTGCAAACGAGATTGCGCTCGCTACATCCTCAGGGTGAACAAATTGGAGTGAGGCCTTAGTTCCACGCACCCGAAGTCGCATCGGGCCAGCGAGCACTCGAGACCACATGTGATCTGCACCGCGGCCTATAACCGGGGCGCTGCGCAGTGTGACAACGCGTATTTCTGGGTGCTCAAAGCGCCAATCAAGTAGACGCCTCTCAACCTCTGCTGCATAGACCGCCGGAAGAAAACCCGGTATGGGTCGAATGGCGGAGTCCTCTGTAATCTCGTCGGGGTTAGTCGGCCATGCTCCATAGATCGTTGTCGGTATGACCCGCACAATCGTTGTGACTCCCGCAGAGGCACAAGCATCGAGAAGCCGCTGCGCCCCGTCTACGTTGGTTATGGCCGCTAGCGAACCTTGACTTGAGGCATCCACTACCCCAGCCAGGTGCACAACCGTGTCAGCTCCGGCGAGAAGATTCTCAAGCCCAGGGGCAAGCACATCGGCACGAGTGTGGGTGGAGTCACTGACCTCCCCATCTGATTCGAGGATATCGATACCGCGCAGGCTGGTTATTGAAATATCGCTAGAGAGCCGCTTGAGCAATGCTGTTCCGATAAATCCTGCGCTTCCAGTCACAACGACGTTATGGCTCCGCGGGGCGACCGGTAATCCATCCCCACTCTTATCTACACTGACCATGTGAGCGACCTTCCATTCCCGATTGACCCAGACGATAACCCGAGCGACTCAGAGTCGAGCTTCGATCCATTTGGAATGCTCGGTATTCCTGGCTTCGACCCGACGCAGATGAATCTCGCGGATTTAATGCGCTTACTCCAATCCGATGGACCTGTGAACTGGGAGATTGCAAAACAGACAGCAGAGTATGTAGCTCTCGACGGATCCGATGACTCAAGCATCCCATCTACCACTATCTCCGAACTAACTGAACTAGCCCGAATCGCAGGTGACTATGTAGCGAACGAGACCGGAGTTACTGAGGTGTTATCAGCGCCGGTCAAAGTTATCGGCGCTCCAGAGTGGGCCAGAATGCACCTCGGATCACTACGACTACTCCTCGAGACCTTTGCGACAACATTGAGTGGATCACTTGAGGCTGCTCAAGAAAGCGACTCCGAGCATGGCCTTGCGTTTGACCCAACACTGCTCCCGCCCGAACTCGCAGGGCCGCTAAGTGCACTTGGGCTCAGCATGGGGGGCGCCGATCCGTTTGGAGGAATCATGAAAATGATCGCTCCAATCCTTCTTGGTACCCAAGCCGGGTCGATGATCGGATCGCTTGCGCGTAATGCACTCGGACGATACGACCTACCTCTGCCTACATCCGATGCACCGGGGCCAACCTTTGTTCTTGCGAACCTCTTGGAATTTGAGAGCGAGTGGTCAATTGAGCCTCAGGACCTACGCCTCTATATTGCACTCCACGAGGCAGTCCATACATCGATTCGATGCAGGCCTTGGGTTCAGAGCGCTCTTGCTCGAATCGCTAACGAATATGTATCGGGGTTCGATATTGATGTCGCTCGCCTAGAGGAGCAATTTGGTGGGCTAGACCCCACCAACCCTGAATCCATCGCAGCAGCGGCTGAGCAACCAGACGCAATTCTTGGTGCGATGCGCAGCCCACGACAGGAACCAGCCGCTCGCTCATTGCGTTGCTTAGTAATTGCGATGGTTGGTTATGGCGACTGCGTTCTTGAGCATTTAGGGAGACCACTGCTTCCAGAGTTTGGAAAGATCCATGAAGCAGTGCGCAGGCATCGAGTCGATCAAGGCGACTCGGGGCGCTTCGTTGAGAATCTTCTCGGAATACGCCTCGATCGTGATGCAGTCTTGCTTGGGCAGAGTTTCTGTTCAGGAATAGTTGAGAGGGTTGGCTATTCCGGGCTCCACCGACTCTGGGAATCAGAGAGCATGCTCCCAACGCCTAGCGAACTCGAGGCCCCAGGACTCTGGCTGGCTCGAATTGAGTTGCCAGAGGACCCTTCGAACTAATACCAGCACCTCCTGATACCAGCACTTCACGGGAGAAGCGTTACCGCAGAGCCTCAACCTCTTGCACCCCGCGCAGAACTGCACCATTCAACAAGTATGAAGGGGTACCGGTGATGCCGAGCATCATCGCTTCCTCCAAAGCATCAACAATGGAATCTAAGTATCGCTGCTCAGTCATCTCGTTTAAAACTGTGACGGGGTCGAGCCCAACGTCGCTGATCAAGGTGCGGAGAACATCGCTGCGACCTAGATCTAGCCCCTCTTCCCATGCGGCGGAGAAGAAGCGCTCATGTATCTCTGCGTGTTTCCCGTGAGCCCTAGCAACCTCTGCGGCCAAGAGTGAGGGGCGCGAGCTCCAGACTCGATCAGATGCTCGGAGTGTTAAGCCGTCCTCTGAGGCAAGCGCTTTTAAGAATCCATGCTTACCGCGTGGGCGCTCGAGACCGCCGGCAGGGATCTCCGGGTGGAGCTCATAAGCCCTCCATGTGACCTGATTACTCTCGCTACTCTCATCGCCGGGCGGGCGAGCCTTCAGCAGTCTCTTAAAACCAATGTACGCAAACGGACACGCGTAGTCGGACCAAGAAATAATTTTCATGTTGAAGTCCGAGGCTCGGGTCTCGAGTCGTCCTCATAATCATCTCTTGACTCTTGGTCGTCATACAGACTCGGTGCAGTATCCTCAGAGGGTCCGTCATTCGCAACGGCTCTCTCTCCACGCTCTCCCCGGCCCGCCCATGCACCATGCGTTCGGAGCGACCCTATATATGTTGCAGCCGCGAAGGCGAGGCCTAATCCGAGTGCAAAATAACCCTCACGTTCGGTTAACAGGTCGAGTAGAGCAACGGGTATCAAAGCCCCAACTACCCACGCCACCTGGAAGCGCGTCTCAAAACGAGCAAACGCTCTTCCCCGCAAGTGCTCGGGTCCATCGCGCTGCAGAAGACTGTCGAATGCAATCCGCCCACACTGAGCAGAGAGCGCAATAACCAGTACAAGCAGCAACGTCGAGAAACGCTCTGGGTACCGTGCGGCTATTAGAGCCATGAACGATCCAGCGATCAAGGTGGATGAGAGTATTACCTCTTCTCTCGCCCTGCGTCGAGCAATCGGAGCGAGGATTACCCCAACTAGTCCCCCAAGCGCACTCGCCGCCAACACCGCTCCAAAAAACCACTCTGCTTCATTACTAGATCGAAGGTGGAATGCCAAGAAGAATGCAAGGAACCCAACAGAGCCGCGCATGATGGTCATCGCGCTACCAGCGAAGATGATGCTCGGAGCGTGCAGCTCGCCAACCTCTTCTTGAGTCTCAGGGGCGGTAGAGACCTTTGCCTTTGGGATTCGAAGCGCCAAAATCCCGCCGACTAGAAACATGATTGCCCCAAAACGCAGCGACCAAGGCGAGCCGACTAACGCGATTATCCCTGCTCCAAGAACTCCCCCGGCTGTACTCGTAACCACACCAATGAATGCAAGACGCGAGTTCGCATCGACTAGTGCCTCATCTGATTTGACGACTGCGGGCACCAGCGATGCCTTGGCAACTGTGTGCCCTTTCGCAAGTACCAATGCAACAAATGCCAGTGGGTAGAGAAAGAGTGTGTCGAGTCGCCCAGCCATCAGATAACAGGTAAGTGCGCGCCCGAATAGGCCGATGGCCATCAGCGTGCGCCGCCCGGCCTTTGATCTGTCGAGTGCTGGCCCAATAATTGGGGCGACTACTGCAAAAGGCGCCATCGTAAGGAGCAGGTAGAGCAGCACCTGAGAGCGCGACTTGTAGATGTCCTGACTGAAGAATATTGACCCAGCTAGGGAGACCATGAGAAGCGCATCGCCGAATGAGCTCGCACCTTGGGCCACTGCAAGTCGTCCAAAATCATTAAGGGCGTAGGTTTTTGGGTCACGGTGAAGCACAGTGCCCTCCACGGTAGCCCTCATCTAGAGCATGGGCAGGTGCTACTTGGCCTCTTGTTCACCTTCTATCCACCGTAGGGGGCACGTATCGCTGCCAAACCGCAACATGGGTTGTTTAACCTTCTCTTCATGCGCTCGTGTGCCACCTCATTTAGGGTTGGCAACACGCCAGCGCAGCCCAGCGGAACTTCCCCCCTTCCGCTGGACCGCCTGTCGGCCGGGGCGCCCAAGCCCTCGCGGCTCCCCGGCCCGACTCGCGGGGATACCCATCCAAAATGCAACCTCTAGCCCCTCTACGAAGGCTCAAATCTCGGATAGGTAGCATCAAGGATATGGAGCCTGAGATCAACCCATCCGCTAATAGCCAACGCCTTCTCAATCGAGAGCTCTCGTGGCTTGATTTCAACGAACGTGTACTTGCACTCGCCGAGGACTCCACCCGACCATTACTCGAGAGAGCGAAATTTCTCGCGATCTTCTCTACCAACCTCGACGAATTTTTTCAGGTTCGCGTATCTGGTCTTCGTGAGCAGATGCAGGCCGGTATACGAACTCGCTCAGCAGATGGAATGGACCCACTCGCTCAGTTACAGGCGATAAGACTGCGCGTCAACGAATTGGTTGGCCGCCATTCGAGAGTCTTTACAGGCGAGATCGTTGATGCGCTATCTCGCGAGCAAATCCTCTTCCCGGAATGGGAGACCCTCGACGAACAAGACCGAGCCGAGTTAGAGGCGCTCTTCCGCATCCGCATTTACCCTGTACTCACTCCATTGGCAGTCGACCCGGCTCATCCCTTCCCCTTCATCTCGAATCTCTCACTCAACCTTGCGGTTACGGTCCACGATCCAGAGAGCGGAGAGCAGCAGTTCGCTCGTATTAAAATTCCATCAAACCTTCCAAGATTTATTGGCCTGAAAGATGGTCATAGATTCATACCTATTGAAGAACTCATTTCGCGCAATCTCGGGGAGCTCTTCTTCGGCATGCAGATCATTGGATGCCAAGCATTTCGCGTAACGCGCGATGCGGATTTTGAGCTAGAGGATGAAGCAGCCGATCTAATTGAGGCAATAGAGAGCGTATTGGTCCAACGCAAGCGATCGGGCGATGTAGTTCGACTCGAGGTAGGCGCAGATATGCCTGCCGATGTGCTCGATATGCTCTGCCGCGAGCTTGAATTCTCCCTACATGAGGTCAATATCGTCGATGGTCCGCTCGATCTATCCGGCCTCTCGACGATCTACAAACTTGATCGACCCGAACTGAAGGATGAGCCATGGACTCCCATCACCCCTGCGGCGCTATTAAGAGCAGAGGGAACTCCTGACATATTTCGAACTCTCCGCAGCCGAGACATCCTCGTGCACCACCCCTACGAATCTTTCGCCGGCTCGGTTGAGGCATTCGTTGAGCAGGCGGCACGTGATCCAAAGGTGCTCGCAATTAAGCAGACTCTTTATCGAGCAGGTGGGCCGGAGAGCACAATCGTCAACGCATTGGTTCGTGCCGCGGATGCCGGTAAACAAGTAGTTGCACTCGTAGAACTAAAGGCCCGTTTCGACGAACAAACAAACGTAGATCGGGCTCGCGACCTAGAGGAGGCCGGCGTTCATGTCGTCTACGGACTCGTCGGCCTAAAGACTCACACCAAGGTGCTCCTCATCGTGCGCGAAGAGCCTGATGGACTTCGTCGCTACTGCCATATAGGTACCGGCAACTACAACGCTGTCACCGCAGGCCTCTACGAAGACATCGGACTACTCACTGCAGACCCAGAGATTGGCGAGGACCTAACGGACCTCTTCAACCACCTAACTGGATATGCGCGCGGGAAGACATACCGCAAGTTGCTTGTTGCTCCTAATTCCCTACGCAGCGGAATGATCGAGCGGATTCGCTCTCAGGGATCGCTTGGGGCGAATGGCTACATCATGATGAAAATGAATAGTCTCGTGGACCCGGAGATCATCGATGAGTTGTATGCCGCGGCAACCGCTGGGGCCAAGATTGACTTAATTGTCCGAGGAATCTGCTGCCTTCGCCCTGGGGTACCTGGCCTCTCAGAGGGTATTCATGTTCGCTCTATCGTTGGAAGATTCTTGGAGCACTCACGCATCTATAGATTCGGCGCTGACCCGACAAGCGCTGAGTACTTAATCGGATCTGCCGACATGATGCCTCGTAACCTTGATAGACGTGTTGAAGCAATCACGCCAATAACTGACCCGCGCCTATGCGCGCGATTAGAAGAAATGCTCACTGTCGAACTCGACGACGACACCTTGGCATGGTCGCTTGGCCCAGACGGCGACTGGAGCAAGGTTCCAACCACCCGCGGTGTAGATACCCACGCAACACTCGGTCAAAGAACACGACAAAGATCCCTTACGTCATGAAACCAACTCTCAACATCGTTAGGGCCGCAGGTGGAGTAGTACTGCGCGAGGTTAACGGAGAGACGCAAGTAGTTGTGGTGCATCGTCCGCGATATGACGACTGGAGCCTCCCCAAAGGCAAGTCTGAGAAGGGCGAGACTGATGAAGAGACCGCCACCAGAGAGGTAGAAGAAGAGACTGGATGGAAGGCCGAGATCGTATCCACTCTTCCGTCCTTCGAGTACACAGACCAAAAGGGGCGACCCAAGATTGTTATTTGGTTCTTGATGCGCGCCACCGTTGAGAGCGGCTTTACTCCAGATGAAGAAGTAGATGAAGTTCGCTGGTTGTCATTCGACGGAGCAGACCAGCTACTGACTTACAGCATGGACCGTGATCTTTTGGGTGGGATTGCGCCATGAGTATTGCTCACACCGTCTATGTAGTGCGCCACGCCCGAGCGGGAAGCAGAAGTTCATGGGATGGGACCGACGATCGTTTACGCCCACTAAACGGCCGAGGTCAACGCCAAGCACTTGCGCTAGCGACAATACTCAGCCCGCTAGTTAAGACTGTCCACTCCAGCCCTTACCTTCGATGCGTTGAGACCGTCGCTCCTCTCGCAACAATTATCGGTGCCGATGTAGACATCCTCGACTCTCTCTCCGAGGGAGAGTCTTGGAGAGATGCCCTCTCCTTGATTGAGGCAACAAGCGGACCAACAGTCTTCTGCACGCATGGTGACGTTCTTGGAGATCTAATAAATGCTCTCGAGGAGCAAGGCGTAACAATCTCCGGATACGGAGTAGAGAAAGCCTGCACTTGGTCGCTTACTGTCTCCAAAGGCTGCGTTGCTAGTGCCAGATACTCTCCACCACCAGAGGCTTGATGAAACGCTCACTAAATATCCTTGTTACAAATGATGATGGAGTCGAGTCCAAGGGGCTTGTTGCTCTTGCGCGTGCCTTATTTGAGGCTGGGCACAGAATTACTGTTGTTGCACCGAGTCGCGACTGGAGTGGTGCCGGTGCATCCATCGGCCCCATACATCTGAACGAACCTATTCCGGTTACAAGTCATGTCTGGGAAGAGTTTGATGGCGTAGACGTATACGCGATTGATCGCCCACCCGCTACCGGAGTATGGGCCGCTTGCCTTGGGGCCTTTGGAGAGATTCCCGATCTAATCGCATCCGGTATTAACCCCGGTGCTAATACCGGCCATCTCACACTCCACTCTGGAACCGTCGGCGCCGCCCTAACAGGCTCCGCTTTTGGAGTGCCGGGAATAGCGCTAAGCCTTGAGTGGGCAACCACTGGCGAGTACCAGTGGGAGACAGCTGCGCGGTTTGCACCGGCCGCTGCGGAGTGGGCAATTGAGGCAAGCGGAGAGCTCATGCCTGCTGTACTCAACGTCAACGTACCGAACCGTCTTTTTGCTGATGTACTAGGAGTACGTGAGGCGCAGTTGGCTCGCTACGGCGAGGTTTGGGTTAACAATGCCGATCACAGCGGAGGGGACCTGCGACTCACATTCGAGGGCGGCGGGCGCGAACCAGACCCGGAGAGCGACGTTGCTTTAATCGGTATCGGGTACGTGGCCGTAACCCCTCTCGTAGGCATTGCACGTGGCTCACTCACCGGAGCGGCTGAGAGAGTCTCTGAAGCCCTTAGCATTTAGCTAAGCAAAATTCGCTTTAATCATGCCGAGTGAGAATTCGGATACCTCCTCGCGTATGATTTAGTCATCGAAAGAAACTTTCGTGCTCGCACCTAATCCAAACTGGAGAATATAAATGTCGCTCGAAGTAGGCCAAGTTGCACCTGATTTCACCCTCAAGGACCAAGCAGGTAATGACGTAAGCCTCAGCGACTACCGCGGCATGCAGCCAGTGGTAATCGTCTTCTTCCCGTTTACATTTACTGGCGTATGCCAAGGAGAACTCTGCGAGATTCGTGACGATCCTTCTACCTTTGAGAATGCTGGCGCTGCGGTAATCGCAATCTCCTGCGACACGCGCCATGCGCAAGGCGTATGGGCCGAGCGCGAGGGATTTAGTTTCCCTGTACTCTCAGATTTCTGGCCACACGGCGCCACTGCGCAGGCTTATGGAGTCTTCAACGAGGTAGTCGGCTGCGCTAACCGTGCGTCTTTCATCGTAGACAAAGAAGGAAAGATCGCCGCTACCTTTGCTACAACAACGCTCTCTACTGCGCGCGCTCACGATGAGTACGGCAAAGCGCTAGCGAACCTGTAGGTTCGAGAGATTCGGGGCCTAGTTCAGCTCCCTTTAAATGAGTGGAGCATGTGCGCGCTCGTAGCGGTATCCGACTCCACGAACGGTAAGAATGCGCTCGGGGGCCGCTGGGTCGTCCTCGATCTTGGATCGGAGTCGCTTGATGTGTACGTCGAGAGTCTTGGTATCCCCGTAATAGTTGGGCCCCCAGATTCGATCTATAAGCACATCACGAGTCAGCACGCGACCAGCGTTAATAAGTAGCAGCTCTAGTAGATCAAACTCCTTAAGAGGCAACTGAACCTGCTCCCCGTGCACGGAGACCTCGTGTCGAGCCGCATCGAGCCTCACCTCGCCGACCTCTATTTGATCAGCGCGCTCGCCTTGCTCCTCTAGGTCTCCTGGGAGTCGGCGGAGAGCGGCTCTTACCCGCGCAATTAACTCTCTGAGCCTGAAGGGCTTGGTCACGTAGTCGTCTGCCCCGACCTCGAGCCCAACTACTGCATCAATCTCAGCGTTGCGTGCTGTAACCATGATGATGGGGACTCTCGAGGTCTTGCGAATCTCGCGGCAGACATCTACCCCAGAGATTCTCGGGAGCATTACATCAAGGAGTATCAACGCGGGGCGAGAGGCAGCGAAACGCTCAAGCGCCTCAACGCCATCAGCCGCCGTATCGACAGCAAAACCCTCACGCTGGAGCGCCACAGAGAGCGCATCTCTGTACGAGGGCTCATCATCTACGACAAGAATTAGCTGGGGGTCAGCCATGGAGGTCTCCTAGGTTTGTTGGGGCTTCTTCGAACATTCGCATCGCACCGGCCGACTCGATTGGGATTCGAAATCTAAACTTCGATCCGATCCCCTCTGTCGACTCAACGGCTACCTCGCCACCATGAGCCTGAGCGATGTGGCGGACAATCGACAGCCCCAAACCAGTCCCACCGGTAGCGCGACTGCGCGCACGATCAACTCTATAAAAGCGCTCAAATATACGCTCGAGATCTCGTGACGGAATACCTATGCCCTCGTCGCATACAGCAATCTCAACAAGGTTGCTTGTCGTGGACGTATTGATCTCAACAGTACTGCCGCGCTCTGAGTACTTCATAGCGTTATCTATGAGGTTTGTAATCGCCATCACTACCTGGCGACGATCACAGCGAGCAGCCAATGTAGCGGAGATCGGCGAACTGACTAACTTGATACCAAGAGCCTCAGCCCCTGGTCGGGAACGTTCGACAGATTGATCGACAATAAGCGTGAGAGGCACAAGGTCTCGCTCGGGCATTTCCTGAGACTCAATGATGCTTAGGTCAAGGAGGTCGTCAATGATCTTTGCAAGCCGCTCTGCCTCACGCGCAATACGATCGGCAAGCTGCATCGTCACCGCTTCATCACCGCCAGCGGAGATCGTGTCCGCGAGCAGGCCTAGTGCGCCCACCGGTGTCTTCAGCTCGTGGCTCACATTGGCGACAAAGTCTCTACGCACCTCATCAGTGCGCCTCGCATCGGTCATGTCTCGAATTACAACCATCGCTCCGAGAATCTGGCCGGCCTCGACAAGGGGGTGCGCTGTAATGGAGAGCACTTCGCGAGGGGGGCCGTAGAGTTGGAGTTCTCGTGTTGAAGACTCTCCCCGGCAAGCATCTATAAGCATCTCTTCTAGAGCAGCCGCTGCGATCGCATCAGTATGGCGAGCCTCAAGAAAGCGATCCGCAGCGAGACTGCGCATCACCTCGACGCCTGCATCGTCGACCACAACAACGGCGTCTGGGAGGAGCCTTACTGCTGCCACAAGGCGCTGCAGGCCACCATCTACTGGAGGATTAAGTTCGCTCTGTTCAACCCGGCGAGGTGTCATCCGAACCTCCCAGTGATATATCCCTCGGTGCGCGGGTCACCCGGCTGTGTGAAGATCTTCTCAGTTCGGTCGAACTCCACAAGCCTCCCTGATCTAGCGCCCTCATCATCAACCTCTGTAGTTAAGAAGGCCGTCATGTCTGAGACTCGCGCTGCCTGCTGCATATTGTGGGTCACAATCACGATCGTGTAGTCGCGTTTGAGTTCAACCATCAGATCTTCGATACGCGCTGTAGCGATTGGGTCAAGGGCAGAGCAGGGCTCGTCCATCAAGATCACATCCGGCTTTACAGCGAGAGCGCGCGCAATACAAAGGCGCTGCTGCTGACCCCCCGATAGCGCAAAAGCACTCTTCTTTAGTTTGTCTTTTACCTCATCCCAGAGGGCCGCTCGAGTGAGCGCTTCCTCCACAGTCGCGGCTAGATCAACCTTCATGCGATTAATACGGGGCCCATAAGCAACGTTGTCAAAGATTGATTTAGGGAACGGGTTGGGCTTTTGAAAGACCATTCCAATTCGGCGACGAACCTCTGCGGCATCTACTTTCGAGCCGTATAGGTCTTCACCGTGGTAGCGAATTGCGCCCTCCACGCGAGCGCTCGGCACAAAGTCGTTCATGCGGTTAAAGCAACGCAGCAGCGTGGATTTTCCGCAGCCAGATGGACCAATAATCGCTGTGATGTGTTGCTGCATGATCTCCATACTCACGCCGGCAACCGCTAGATGATCGCCATAGCTAACCTTCACATCCGAAGCGACAAACACAGCCTCTCGTTTAGCATCTTCATTCTCTTTCATTGCGTTCTCCACCCTATGGACGCTAGTGGCGTGTACCTCAAGGTCTTGTGTGTCAGGCGAATCAGAGATGGTGCTCATATTTGATGCTTCCTAGCAAATATGGCCGAGATAGCCCGGGCGATCAATGTGAAGATAAAGACGATCAAGAGAAGGGTTAATGCTGCGCCCCATGCACGTTCCTGCGGCCCAGGGAAAACTTGCTGTGCATTCCTGAAGATCTGTACCGAAAGAGCGGTATTAGCTCCATGAAAAATATCTGTATTTACAGCGTTGACGGTGAGAATCGTAAATAGTAATGGAGCTGTCTCTCCTGCAGCTCGAGCCACTGCTAGGAGGACACCACTTACGATTCCGGGAGCAGCAGCCGGCAGGACGACGCGGAATATGGTTCCTGCTCTCCTGCCCCCAAGAGCGTATGCAGATTGCCTCTGATCAATTGGGACCAGTCGCAGCATCTCTTCAGTTGATCGGATGATAACGGGGAGCATCAGGCAGGCAAGCGCTAGAGCTCCAGCAAATCCGGAGACGCCAAACGCGAGTACCCAAGTTGTATAGATGAAGAGCCCCATTACAATCGATGGGACACCAGTCATTACCTCGGCAAGGAATCTGATGGCGTTCGTAATTCTGCGTTTCGCACCGTACTCGTTTAGGTAAATGCCCCCGAGTATTCCGAGCGGTACTGCCATCAGCATTGCGGCTCCGGTAATTAGGAGTGTGCCGATAATTGCTGGCCCTACACCACCACCAGGAGAGCGCGTCACGATAGGTATGTCATCAGTTAAAAACGAAGCGCTCATTACCTGCATTCCGCGCGCCACTACGTAGCCGATAACCAGGGTGAGTGGAACCAGTATCGATACAAACGCAAGCACGAATAGCCCATGCGCTAGATAGTTGATCGCCTGTCGTTGGCGACTCGCCCTTGAGCGGCTGATCGAGTAGCGAGCCTCAGCCTCTAAGTCAGGTGCGCCGTCCCGCAGATCAATAGTCGTCATACCGACTCAGCCCCGATGCGCCGCTCAGCGCGGGTAATAATCGCACGAGCGAAGCCTGAGATTAAGAGTGTGATGACGAAGAGAAGTACCCCCATGCCGATTAACGCAGCCTGATAAGTACCGGTTGACTCACCGAATTGATTTGCGATTACAGCAGAGAGCGCATCGCCTGAGCTAAAGAGTCGTTGGGTGATCTGTGGTGAGGATCCGATCACAAGTGCGACCGCGATGGTCTCCCCGATCGCCCGTCCAAACCCGAGCAGTACGCCAGCGACTATCCCGCTGCGACTAAATGGCAGGACTGATCCCCGAATCATCTCCCAATTAGTAGCGCCGAGCGCGTAAGCAGCATCCTTCTGGGCACTCGGGACTGTTGCAAAGGTCTCTCTGGTAATCGAGGTAATAATTGGTGTAATCATTATCGCCAGTATCAAGCCGGCAGTGAAGAATGACCTACCGCTAATTGGGTCTCCGCTGAAAACGCTGCGAAGGACTGGTATGCCAGAGACCGCAGATGAAATATTTGTGTAGAAACCTGTAAGAGCTGGTGCCACAACAAGAATTCCCCATAATCCAAATACAACAGATGGAACTGAAGAGAGAAGGTCGATGAGCATCACGACCCCTGAGCGCACTCGCTTAGGCACCATCTCGGTTACGAAGAGCGCAACCCCGATACTGACCGGTACAGCTATAAGAAGAGCAATCGCAGAGATGACAAGCGTTCCGTAGGTAAATGCAAGCGTTCCAAATGCAGCGCCTGCAACGTCCCAAGTGCTTGAGGTGACGAAGGAGAGCCCCTCCTCCGCAAATGCTGGCCATGCGTTACGCGTTGTTGTTACGAGAATGAGGCCGAGAATCAGGAGTACTGCGCCAGCGGCCACGGCCGCCGCTCTCCGAAATACCGCATCGGTTCTCCGCCCGGGAGGGCTCTCACCCGTGAGGGGGGAGACTGAACCTGACCTCACCTCGTTATCAACAAGCGTCACTTAGAGCGCCTCAAGTTTTTAGCCGACCTTTACCATCTTGAGTTGTGCAATAGCTGCGCTCAAAATCCTGGCTGGGAGTCGGGCAAATCCTGAGTAAGCCGCGAGGTCCTGGCCATCAGTGAGCACGTACTTGACGAATCCTTTTACAGCATTGCCCTTTGCGGAATCGCCGTAAGTAGTTGAGACGAGCATGTACGTTGGAGCAGTAATGGCGTAAGAAGTTGCACCTTGCGCGTCAAGCGGGTCATAAGTTAGGTCGGCATTCAGAGTTGCCCCTGCAACTGCCGCAGATGCTCCCGAGAGGCTTGCCGCAACAAACTTGCCGTCTTTGTTCTTGATAGCAGCTGAGCGGAGACCAGCAAAATCTGCATCTGAGAAGTCGACGTACCCGATGGATCCCTGTGTTGACTCGATGATCTGAGCGACACCAGCGTTACCGTTTCCGGCCTGCTGACCTGCTGGCCAATTGACTACTTTGTCAGTCCCCAGAGTCCATGCAGTTGGTGCTGCTTTTGTCAGGTACTTCGTAAAGTTGGCAGTCGTCCCAGATCCATCTGCGCGGTGCACCACAACAATGTCAGTAGCGGGGAGCGTTACACCCTTATTGGTAGAGGAAATTAGTGCGTCGTTCCACTTCGAGACTGTGCCTACAAAGATTCCAGCAACTGCCTCAGGAGTAAGGCGCAGAGTCTTCACGCCGCTCAGGTTGAATGAAACCGTGATCGGTGCGGCGACTGTTGGGAAATAGAGGAAAGGCGTCTTAAATTTCGCAGCATCCTCAGGCTTCACAGTGCTGTCTGACCCTGCCCAATCAACGAGCCCTGCGGAGAGGTCGGTCTGGCCTTTACCAGAGCCTCCCCCTGCATACGTGACAGTCACATCGGGCTGTACCGTCTGAAACTTCGCTATGGCTGTCTCGTAGAACGCCTGTGGGAAGGTAGCGCCAGATCCGTTTAGAGTTGCGGCGCTTAACTTTGTGCCTGCCGTAGTGCTGGTAGGTGACCCCTTATCGCTGCTGCCTCCGCCACACGCGCTGAAAACAAGAACTAGAGCCGCTGCGCTCGCAGTGAGTGCGATTCGGCTAGAACCTCTGCGAGCAATTCCGGAGTTATTCATTTATACGTAAGCCTCTCGTTATATTTAAAGGAGACCAAAGCGATCTCCCCCTAATGATGGAGGTACCGTAGATAACGCGGCTTTCCCATCCGTTACTCTTAGGTAAACAAAACATGAACAACAGGAGAATGAACGGGGTTACAGCCCTAAGGTCTTAACAAATCTCCGGCTCTTCTGAACTCTGATCTCGAAAATGTAATAAAAACGCCTAAATACCCCGAATTTTCTCGGCTCATAATGGGTCCATAGTGAACGGAGGGTAAACCCTTCTCGCTTGGAGGAACAGCGACTCTAAGTTCAGGGCCATACTTTACTTAGACCCCTCCACCAGAACCCCTACACCAGAAATCCAGGAGATCAACGTGACCGATAAATTGGCCCCAGCTAACAGCGACTCCGGGGCACGGCGCACCCTCCAGGATGAGCTTGCCGATGTACGGACCGACATCATCCGCATGGCAGCCCTCACTACCGAGGCGATTACAGCCGGGACTCAGGCCTTCTTGGGAGGAGACCCCTCAGCGGCAGAGATAGTCATTGATGGTGACGATGCAATCGACGATCTTTACCACCGAATTGACGACCAACTACTTCTCGTACTCGCTAGACAATCCCCAGTAGCAGCGGACCTGCGCGCAGTGATTACCACGATGAGGATTAGCCACGAACTCGAGCGCACCGCTGATCTAGTTGTGAACGTAGCCAAAGCCACGAGGCGCCTCTACCCGCATACGCTCGACCCTCGAGTGCGTGGAATTATTGACCAGATGGGGCAGCAGGCCGTTAGTCAAACCCGTGTGGCGATTGACGCCTTCGCTGATCGCGACCCTACGTGGGCCGGCGCGCTTACCGATATGGATGACGCAATGGATGACTTAACTAAAAGCCTTTTCAGGCACATCCTTGCCGATACGACGGGCGACGAGGCCTCGGTTCTTAGAGCGGTTCAGGTTGCTTTAGTAGGTCGTCACTACGAGCGTATGGCCGACCATGCAGTAACTATCGCGGAGCGCGTGGAGTTCATGGTGACAGGAAACCACCCTGACAAGAACGAGCAGAAGTAGCTACTCGCAACGCCATAATTACTCTCGAGCACTAATTAGAACTACGAATTAACTCGGACTGGTTCGAGTCTTCGCGATCCGGTGCTACTCGTAAGAGAGTTAGTTCTCCTCGTACCCAAGATCCCACTGAAGGATCAAGCGCTCGCGCTCTGCATCGCGAACAACACGCTCACGATTGCGTCTGCACTGGGGGTCGTGTGGGGGAAGAAGCTGCAGACGGGCAAGCGCGCGCTGGCGAAACTCACTAATGGTGCGGCTATCGCCGAATACCTCAACTACTTCCCAGTGCGGTGCAACTGGGCCCAGGTAGACGACGCGAACGTGCCCTACCGGTTGAGACTGCTCGACTTGATCCTGATCCATAGCCATATTCGCTAGCTCCCGCTTTAGTTATCTCTGAGGCTGGCAACAGCCCTCTTCCCCCCTCACCCTATGCGCTCGCAGCGTTGCTCCCCTATGTCGGGAACTCCCAAAAGATGAGATGAGCACAGAAGCAGAGAGATTTAGGGGGATCAGGGGTTGAGCCAACCAAAGCAGGCAGGTGTCCCCTTTTAGGGCATCACCCTTTTAGGGCATCACCCTTTAACCAATTTCGCTGAGCGGCACCGCCCCGAGCCTCACCTCAATGACCCTGCGAGTTCGATCTCTCTCAACAGTGATCTTTAGCGTCGCCCCTGGACTCTGCCCACGAATAGCGGAGCCGACATCATCTGCTCTTCGAACCTCTTGAGAGCCGACGGCAACGATTACGTCATTGACCTTCAGCCCTGCATCAGCGGCTCCAGTCCCAGGGGTTACCTTCACGATGACCGCACCTGTCTGAGTTACAAGATTGAGTTCCTTCGCTATGGCAGGGGTCACCGTCTTGCTTTGAATTCCAAGGTAAGCGAGCTCAATCTCTTTGCCTGCTCGGAGTTGATCAATTATCGGACGAGCAGAGTCAATAGCGATTGCAAAACCAACATTCTGCGAGTCGCCGGGATCAGCAATAGCGGTATTGATACCGATTACCTCGCCCCGTGAGTTAAGAAGTGGACCCCCTGAGTTACCTGGGTTGATCGCAGCATCGGTCTGGAGCATGTTCAAGAGACTCGTGCTTGCACTTGTTGAGACAGTCCGACCCTTTGCTGAGATGATTCCGCGCGTCACACTTAGTGTTCCATCAAGGGCGAGAGCATTGCCGATTGCGACGACATCATCACCGACAACTAGTTCGTCGCTGCTTCCGAGTCGGGCAATTGCGAGGCCAGAAACATCGGAGGCCTGCACAACCGCGAGGTCTAACTCCGGGCTGTTTCCAAGCACCGTTGCTTTACGCACTGCTCCGTTGTTAAAAACAACTTCAATACGACCCTTAGCACCCTCGATGACGTGACTGTTAGTGACGATGATGCCATCAGATGAGATTACAAAACCGGTCCCCTCGCCACCAGAGGATGGTCCTCTGCCCGTGAATAGTCCCTCGTCGACTGCAGCGCCGGTGCGTATCGCCACGACGGCAGGCTCCACACGCGCGACGATTCCCTGGACATCTTGGGCAATCGCAAGGCGGGATGTATTGCGTACCTCGGTGACGACCGAATTTGGCTGAGTGATTACCTGTGTATCCCCGCGCGAGACAAGCGCTGCTACCCCTCCACCGACTGCTCCACCAATAAGGGCTCCGACCACTATCCCAACAACAAACTGACGCCCGCGTCCAGCCGAAGATGGAGCGGTGTTGGGGATCGGTGCCACGGGTTCTGATGCGGCACCTGAGAGTGGGGCGGTGCTGGGCGGAGCCCATGCCTCAGGCTCGAAGACTGGCTCCGACTCCGAGCCGTCAACGCCCTGTGAGTAGTCATCCTCAACCCACCAACCCTCCCCGCTATCTAAAGCATCGGGCGTCTCCAAGTGCTCCGAATCATTCGGGCTGCTGGAGTTTGAATCGTTGAAGTCAGAACTCATTTGAATCCTCCATGTTGTTATTGATTACTCGCCTTACAGAACATTAATTTTCTAGTCTTAATCGTGCTGCTCTTAGGTCATCTGCGATTGAGCGCGCAAAACCCGCGCGCTCGCTCGTTTCATTCGCCTTCCCTTATCAAAACCCTGCTCTATCAAAACCCTGCCTTATCAAAACCCTCGGTCGAAGAATTCATCATCGAGAGACTCAACGCCGAATGGCTCAGAAACGTTCCAGAAAAATTGGCATTGTTGAGCAGGGACGAAACTCTTCTCGCCCACTTCTTTGGAAATACTCTCATTCGGCTTCGACCCCGCTGCGCGTAATCACATCTGACTGCGGCTGATCCCTCAGAGCAAGCGTGACGATCGCCCCGCCATCCTCTGCGTTCTGGGCACTCACTGCCCCCCCGCACTCAGCGGCTACTTGAGCAACGATTGCGAGCCCGAGGCCCGATCCCGGGAGAGCGCGAGCCGAATCAGATCTATAGAAACGCCTAAATACACTTGGGATATCGCTAGGGGTAAACCCAACTCCATGATCTCTCACAGTTATGACTCCACCCGACTCCCGAATTTCAATCGCTGATCCAGCGGGCGAGAATTTGGCAGCATTCTCAAGCAGGTTCCCTACGGCCCGAAGGACCCTTCCTTCGCGGGCCTCCAGGAGAAAAGGCTCAGCAACAAGCGAGTACTGGTGATCGCTACGTCGTGTCGCTCGATCAACTGCTCTCTCAAGCACTTCGGCTAAGTCACATGTGTGTGCGACTTTGGAGTCTTGCTGCTCTGTAACGAGATTGAGTAACTCCTCTGTCAACGCTGTTAATTCACGCGCCTCTGAGTCCAAATCCTCGACGACACGCGAGCGCGTCTCGGGATCTAGATTTGGATGTCGTGACAGCGTGTCAATATTCGCGCGCAACGATGTGAGCGGAGTACGAAGCTCATGCCCAGCATCTTGCCCAAGTTGCTGCTGCTCTCGACGAGATTGACTAAGTGCCGAGATCATCACTCCAAAAGCGATTGCTAAGCGACCAACTTCATCATCCCGTCGCCCTCCAATCGGTGTCGTTAAGTCTCCTGTCTGCGCTATTTGCTCGGCGGCTGAGGTCAATTCGGCAAGTGGGCGCGTAATGAAAACTGCTGTGATCCAACCAAAGACCGCAGCGGCAACTATTACGAAGAACCCAATAAGTAGAGACCTAACGCGCAGAGCATCTAAGGCATGATCAACCTCCGCGAGGCTCCGGGCGAGCTGCACCGCCCCTCCACCCGGGACCGCAACAGTGAGGACTCGATATGTCCCCTCCTCAGTCGAGACGGTCGAGAACTTGGGGGCTCCTCCGGATCGAGCCACGGAGCGATCGATTCGGCTGAGAGGGAGAGCGCCGCTAGTAGCGCTCACCACTCGTTGCCCAGCAGAGTCAATGCACTGGACACGTGACCCTGGAAGCTCTGGTATTGGCCCCGCGTGAGCCTCGGCGCCTGTATCTCGGATTCCACAGAGCCCAGAAAGAAACGCTCCGTCTGGATTCTCAAGTCGCTCGCTATAGCCGTTGAGGGTGCGGTCAATCTCAACCCTTAGGGCCCGAGCGGTTGTCAGGTGTCCGGTAATCGCCACTACTAATACTGCAGTCGCAGCAAAGGCCGCGAAGGAAATTGCTAGCCGCGCGCGCAGGGTCATTGCTTTCTCAGATTCATTTTACCGCTGCTCTCGCAACGTGTAACCAATGCCCCGCACGGTCTGGACAAGGCGCGCCTCTCCATCGGCCTCAGTTTTCCTCCGAAGATACCCAACATAAACCGCAAGGCTCTTCGAGTCCGGCCCAAAATCGTAGCCCCAAATGTCTTCATAGATAGTTGTGTGTGAAAGGACAATCCCTGCATTGCGAACTAATAAGGCAAGCAGATCGAACTCAGTTTTTGTTAGTTCCAACTCGCGCTCCCCGCGCCAGGCACGCCGAGACGATTCTTCTATGAGTACGTCTGCGGCTATGAGGTTCTGCGCCTCGGATCCGGATTCAGTAGTTGTGCGCCGAAGGAGTGCGCGCATCCGCGCGAGAAGTTCATCTAGAGCAAATGGCTTAGGAAGATAATCGTCGGCCCCCGCATCTAGCCCTGAGACTCGATCGGATACCTCGGTTCGAGCAGTAAGGATAAGAATCGGTGTTCGGTCTCCTTGATTTCGAAGAGCGCGACAGACGCCAAGTCCGTCAAGGCTCGGCATCATCACATCGAGGATTAACAGGTCAGGAGAACTGCGGGCAACGGCCTCAAGAGCAGCCACGCCATCGTTGACTAGTTCAACCTCGTAACCCTCTAGACCTATTGCCCTCTCTAAAGCATCCCTGATGGCTCGATCGTCATCAGCAATAAGTATGCGAGGTGCCATGCGCTTATTCTCGCCTGCTTCGTTTAGAGAAGGGTAAGAACCGAGCAGGGAATCGCGAATTCATACCCTTTTCTCACCTTGACATTTAGAGACTCTTACCTTCGTGGGGCAGAGTGTCCTCATAGAACACAGAGGCTGACAGATAGTCCAGCCAGCTACTACCTAACTAGCGGCCAATTAACGGCCAAATAAAACGGAAGAATCTCATGAATATTCCAGAGCGAGAACGCCCAGAAACCCAACCTAACACTCCATCCGAGTCGGGGAGCCTTAGCCAGCGGCACGCAGGAATTCCCTACTCTCGACTACTCAAGCCTTCTTATATGAATCGGTGGAGACGGTCGTGGAGGCCGCGCGTCTGGGCTGCAGGAGCCGGGGCTCTAGGCATAATCGCAGGGGCTGGCGTAATCGCCCTTAGCCATCCGGCACAATCCGCTGCGTCGTCCATCGCCGTTCCTGTGCCCGTCTACCCAACTGCGACTACCACTCCCCAGAGGCTCGTGATACCCCAAAGTGGGGGTTATGACGACCGCTGGCAGGACGATCTCTTCAATGATGGCTCCTCGAATCCGACCACTACGACGCAGCAATGGGTTAACGCCGCTCCGGTTCCAGCGCCGCGCAGCACGTACGTTCCTACATACCGAGCACCACAAGCAACTACTCGATCTTCATAAGGATGATGTTTCGTGTCTCCGACTCCGCGTTGCAGGCTGCATAGCGCCTCGCGTTATTTGAGCTCTAACTATGGCTCCGAGGACAACTGCTTCTTAAGCCCCTACTTATTAAGCCCCTACTTATTAAGCCCAGATCAATCATGACTCACATTTGGTGGTACATCGCTCGAAGCAGCGGACTCACTGCATGGACACTTCTTGTTGCGAGCCTCGTATTAGGCGCCCTCGCCTCTGGGAGACTCACTGAGAAACGAGGAAGCCTGCGGTGGCTACTTGACCTGCACCCTTGGATATCTGGCCTGGCTCTCGCAACTGTTGCACTACATATTGCAGCGATTGTCGCCGATACCTTTGTGAAGATATCTATAAAACAAGCCATAGTTCCCTGGATGTCGCCGTGGCGCGCCACGGCCGTCGCTTGGGGAGCAATTGCGTTTTGGCTCATGTTGGTGGTGCAGGTCAGCTCATTGGCTCGATCTCTCATCCCAAAGCGTTCCTGGCACGCTATTCATATGACTAGCTATTTGTTAGCGGTCCTCGCAACACTCCACTCGATTCAAACCGGAACTGACGTATCGAATAAATACGTAGTGCTGCTGATTTCAGGAGGGGTGACAATTGCTGTCGCTGTCAGCCTTCAACGAGCATTCGGTGTCGGGAGAATGCGTCGCGAGGCCCAGAAGCAAGAGCGCCTAAGAATTACTGAGGATCGGGAACCCAACTCGGCCTCAGGGCGTTGAAGGGATAACTATGAATCAAACTGCAACTGCCCAAACACAGAACAGACTCCATCCCCCCACCAATCAGGCTCCACCGGAGACGACACAGCCTTGGATGGCCGACGGCCTCTGCCGCGACCATGCGCCAGGCATGTTCTTCCCATCCGATGGTGTTGGTGTTGATAAGGCCAGGCGCATCTGTGGTGAGTGCCCAGTTAAGGAAGAGTGCCGCGAGTATGCGCTTACCTACCGCATAGAGCATGGAGTGTGGGGTGGCACCTCCGAGCGGGAGCGACGACGAATCCTGCGAGATCGTCGCCTAGCAGCCACCTAGTCCAGAGCTAAATCACCACTGCGGATTCGTAGCGGGTGTTGGCAGTCCCGTTTAGCCTTCTCTGCTTGAGGATTACCTGCGCTAGCCCCAACTAAACGGACCGACCAAGAATCTGCTGATCCTCTCGAACCCTTCAGTCTTTGTATCCTGTGGGAGAGCCGCAACGATTCGAGCCGTCTCGAGTGCAGTTGCTTCACTGACGACTGTAAATGTCATACCGTCTGCGTCCCAGACACTCACAATTCCAACTGGAGAGTCATAACTGCGCATCTCGCCATTAGGAGCACGGTGCCATTTGCCTCCGGCGGGCAAGGAACCTGGCTCTATCGAGCCCTCCCACTCAAATACTGAGACGCTGTTCAATCCATCCGAGTAAAAAAGTTCACGCCCATTCCCCTGAGCTAGATATTTTCCAACAAGCGTGAATCCGCCAGGGAGGCGCCTAAAAACCATGAATGGGGACTCAACCGTGAGGGCAGCACGCGGGGCGGCACTCGCATCCTTTGATTTAGTGGGCTTTACTCCACCGGGGGTCGTCGCACCAGGCTTGGGCATACCGGGCGATTGCTCGGCTTCATTCATTACGCTGATCTTCTCGAAGGCTGTGATCCGCAGCGTCTCTCCTCTCTCGTCCCGCTGCTCTCTACGGAGCATCAATCCATTCTCGGAATCAATATCGATGAGATCTCGCAGACGCCCTCTGCGATCGGCAATAACTACCTGAGTAGTAGCACGCCCTGCAACGGTAGAGGAACCGCCGAGTGTCGCAACATACTTTTTAGTTAACGCGGGGCCACGAAGAGTTTCAGGGGTCGTCCAGATTGAGCGCCAACTACCTCCGCGCTGAACTGCTCGCAGCGATCCCGAGGAGAGCAACTTTCGTTCACCGTCCACGGAGACTCGTTCGCCATTCGCGTTTACAGTAATTCTGCGCGTCCTTAATCCGCCCTGCGAGAGCCAAGTAGTTGTCAATGTCGCGTCGTATGAATGCGACAACGCCGCGTCTTGGGCAGCCCCCAGCGGGTTATCAAGATCAATGGCGATACTCGCACCGGCTCCTGTCGACGCAGCGCTCAACGCCATGAAGGACCCAACCCCTACGAGAAATACCCCGAACGGCAATCGAGAGAACAAGGATCGACCGTTCATTCTTGTGATCTTGTTTTGCTGGCTGTTTCTTCGCGATTGCGCATGAGATCGATTCATCTCAAGAATCCTGCGCTGACTGAGACTGCCGACATCTTCTCAACAGCGGGTTCGTCGAGACTTGATCGCGCTGCGTGAGTCTGAACCGATGCGGCGATTGGTGGAGATACTGACCCAGTGGTCGGCATACCAACCACCACAACGAGGCACGCTGCAGCGGCGACTCCAGCAAACCACTTTACTATTCGTCGCTGCGATCTAGACCTCTCACTAATCGTTACGACTTCACCTGCGGATTCGCTCTGCTCTGCATCGGCGTTGGGTTCACTGGGGAGGTCTTCAGCAGCACCGACTACAGCAACTATGAGGTTGAGCATCCCAGCGGGCATTACTTCGGGGCCATTAGCGCGCAGCAGACCACGAAGCTCTGTTATCTCGAGGAGTTCCTTGCTCAACTCGGGCGATGCATCGAGCTCTGCTTCAAATGAGGTTGATTCCTCAATGCTCATCTCACCATCGAGATATGCAGACGCTAGATCGAAGAGTTCTGCAGGGTTCATTGGTACACCGGTACTCACTCCATCACCCCAGATTCAATTAACGCACTTCGAAGGAGACGCCTCCCACGATGAATACGCGAACGTACTGTGCCGACCGGTACGCCGAGACTCGCAGATATCTCTTCATACGATTGATCAGCCACATCACATAGAACAACCGCGACTCTAAAATCTTCGGGGAGTGAATTAATTGCTTGCTGTATCTCTGCGGAGAGCCCAGATGCCCTTGAGACATCATCCGCAGATGCACTCGGCGGAAGCACTAGGTCGGGGTTCTCTGGGAGCGCGCTGGTAGGTCGTCGCCTGCGCTTGCGCACATCATCAAGAAAAACATTTGTCACGATGCGAGCCAACCATCCCTCGAGCGTTCCTGGCGTATATGTCTCGAGTCCGCGACGCACCCGCAGAAGCGACTCCTGCACGATGTCTCTCGCATCCTCTTGATTGCCGGTCAGTCGATACGCAACTGAGTAGAGGAACTGTCCGTGATTACGGGCAACCTCTTCCCATGTGGGCACTCCATCTGGCGTCACAACAACGTCGCCGAGGCGTCAGGGGTTCCCAAGGCACTATTAAGGGGGCTAAAGATGCCAAGAAGCCTTAATTAGTTGGAGGGGGCGGATTCTTAGCCGCGTCATCACCAGGTTTTCCGCCCTCATCAAGGCCCTTCTTGAACTCTTTCTGGGCCTGACCAAGGTTGCGCGCCAACTTAGGCACCTGACTCCCACCAAATACAACAAGAATTACTGCGAGAACTATTAGAAGTTCCGGTGCACCGAGACCAAACATTGGGCTACTCCCTCTCAAGGTATGGATCTCAGGGTACCGCGCTTTTACGCCCCCATGGACACATCCCTAGGCTCGATTGCTAGGAATCCTCTAGATTTACCAGCCTAAATTCCTCGGAGACTCTCAACAATCGGGTCGAGATCATCCTTGGCGGCAACCGCAAATGGGACGGACCCAGTACATACGATCAGTGTCTCGACTCCAAGTCCGGCCCACCCGAATGCTTGCTCCTGGACCTGTTCAACAGTCCCTACCAATCGACCCACTCGCCAATCATCGAGCGATACTCCATCGAGGACACCTACCGGGGACTCGGCTCTTAGCCGCTCAAAGCGTCGAACAAGGTCGGCTTCATTCTCCCCGACTAGTGCATAAAGCCCTAGTGAGCGCCAGACGGTCGATGGATCACGCCCTACCTTCTCGCATGCTTGCTCGAGTACCCCTAGGCGCTCTTGATACGCATCGAAGCTCCACTGCCAGCAGGTATTCCAGCCGTCAGCGTGGCGCGCTACTAGGTCAAGGAGTCGATCGCCTTTGCCGCCGACAAATACCGGTGGATTTGGGGTCTGAAGCGCGGAGGGAGTGAGCCTCGCTCCAGCAGATGCATGGAACTTGCCTTCGAACGTAAATGGCTCTGCCTCCGGAGCGAGTAGCCCCTTCAAAACTTGGACGCACTCGGCTAGGCGCTCTAAACGCTCACCTGGTCTTGGCATCGACATACCGATCCCCGTGAAGTCCGGCTCATACCAACCTGCGCCCATCCCAACATCAATACGACCGCCGCTCAAGCGATCCATCGTTGAGATTGACTTTGCGAGAAGCGCGGCAGGGCGAAGTGCCTCAAGTAGCACCAGGGTACCGAGGCGGACATCAGGTACGTCACGGGCAAGCGCGCTCAGAGTCACTAGCGGCTCGAACATTCCACCTGGCTCGGTCGGTCCCCCATATTTAGAGACGTCCCAGACGAGGTGATCTGCGAGCCAAAGCGAATCAATGCCGAGTGCTCTCGCATATCTAGCGAACTCAAGGAGGGTCGCATAGGAGAGTGGCGACTCGCTTCTTAAAGAAAAATCGTGTTGGGGAAGAGCGAATCCAATGCGCATTGCTTGCGAGCATACCGGCCAAGGCCGAAGGAATTCTCCTCAACTCAGTTACTTGAAACTCTCCTGCGCTATCAGACTCGCCGTCGAGGGGATTGGGGGCTCTAACCTCTGGGGATGCTTGAGTGCGTAGTCAACATCTCTGAGGGCCAAGACGCTGCAGTGCTCGCATCGCTCTCCGACGCGTGTGGTTACGCGTTGCTTGATCGTCATACAGATGTCGATCACCATCGAAGCGTCTTCACTCTCGCTGGGAACGACTCGAGTGCATGCATCGATGCTGCACGAGCGCTTACCGACGCAGCAGCAAGTCGAATAGATATTCGAACCCACTTCGGCGTCCATCCGCGCCTCGGAGTAATAGATGTGGTGCCGTTTGTCGCACTTCACTCCACACCCTCAAGCGAGGCTGCGATTGCCGCAATCGATTATGCGAAGTGGGTAGTAGAGGCTCACCGCGTTCCAGTCTTTCTTTACGGCGATGCAGACCTGGAGAACAGAAGCCTCCCCGATGCGCGAAGAACTGCATTCAAGACGCGCGCCCCAGACCTTGGGCCACACGAACCACACCCAACCCTCGGGGCTATAGCGGTAGGCGCGCGTCCGCTAATGGTTGCAATAAACGTCGATATAGATAAGAACGATCTTGCGCTTGCACGCGAGATAGCGGGGAAGGTAAGAGAACGCGACGGCGGACTCCCTGGTGTTCGCTCCCTAGGTTTCGACCTTCCCCACCTTGGCCAGGTGCAGGTGAGCATGAACATTGTTGACCTTGAGCAAACAAGCATCGAGGAGGCCTGCGTAGAGGTGGAGAGGTTGATCATTGAGAGTGGCGCAACTGTTGCGCGCATAGAACTCGTTGGCCTCGTCCCCGACGCGGCACTTGCTGCGTGTAGCAAAGAGTTCTTGGAGCGCAGTGGTTTAAGCGAGAAGATAAGTCTTGAGCGGCGCGTGGCCGGACGAGAAGAAAACCGAGATTAAAACGGAGAGACTTCGTCTGACTGGATCTAGTTGACCCTAATGATTGGCTCAGCCGGTTGAGGCTGCAGCACGACGCGCAAGTGCACGTTGGCGACGAAGGCGGCGGCGCTCTCTCTCGGAGAGTCCACCCCAGATCCCAAATTTCTCACCGTTGTCGAGGGCATACTCAAGGCAGTCAGCCTTAACCTCACAGCCGGCGCATACTGACTTTGCCTCACGGGTACTAGCGCCACGCTCTGGGAAGAAGAGGTCTGGGTCAACTCCAAGGCAGTTGGCTCGCTCCTGCCAGCGTCGGTCTAACCCTTCGCTGTTCATAAAATGGCTGATCATGGAGACCTCAGGCATTGGTCTTCCCCCTTGATATCGACTCTGATGTAATTACAACAGTGTTACTTTGCCTGATAAGTGACCTCCGCCGCAAGTGGTCATTAGGATTTACGGTTAAGTTTCTTGGAAAATAACGCTCTATGCAAGATTCAGTCACCATAATTCTCACTTAAAGTGAAACCGTTGCTTCTTGCCGAGTTCACAGACGAAAAAACTGACACCACCCGGGCCAATCGCCCCCCAGCGAAGCAAAGGAGCAAGAGCGCATGCCCAGACTTGAGGCGATCCTTGGTGACATCACTGCCTCCAAACTTGATGCAGTCGTCAACGCTGCCAATACCAATCTCGCTGCCGGGGGTGGTGTCTGTGGCGCAATCTTCTTGGCAGCGGGAGCGGGTCTGCCCGAGGCCTGCAGAGAGCAGGCGCCATGCCCCACCGGCGAGGCTCGCATCACGCCCGGGTTCGCCCTTAAGGCTAAGTGGATCGTGCACGCCGTGGGCCCGATCTGGCGCGGAGGTGACGAAGACGAGGCAGGTCTCCTCGCATCCGCATACAGAGAATCACTGAAGCTCGCCGCTGCAGTTGGAGCAAGCAGTATCGCGTTCCCGGCAATCAGCACAGGCATCTATGGATACCCGTTACTGCATGCAACCAAGATCGCGATTGCTACCTGCATTGCAGCACCTGATGAGATAACTGAGATTCGTTTTATCTGCTTCGACGAATCGACTCTAAATATCTACGAGCACGTACTTAAATCTTTTTGAAGACCTGCGGTTAAACGCTTAAGTGCGCTTCGCCCTGGGCGAGCACTGTATGTATCTTCGCTATCAAATCATCAGGGGAGTACGGCTTTGTTACATACGCCGCTGCACCAAGATTGAGGGCACGCTCGCGATCGGCATCTGCCGTCTTTGCTGAGCAGACAATTACCTGAGGCCGGACGGCTCGACCCTGCAGTTCAGCGAGGACGAACCACCCATCAAGTACCGGCATCATTATGTCGAGCAGAACAACATCAAGAGGCTGCTCATCGATGCGCCGGAGGGCCGTCTCGCCATCTGCAGCGAGTGAGGGCTCAAATCCAGCAGCCTCGAGAATTACGCGAAGGGTCAGTAGTACATCTGGCTCATCGTCAACAATTAGGACACGGTATTTAGTTGACATGAGCCTCCTCTCTTCGATCATCGACTGGAGTATGCAGCACGACTCGGAAGGCGGCGCCGCCACTAGGGGCGTCCTCAACATAGACCGAACCCCCTGAGGATTCAACCACGCCTCTAACGATTGAGAGACCCAAGCCGAGACCAGGCTGCACTCCATTGGGGTCTGTTCGATAGAAGCGTTCAAAGATTCTGGCTCGCTCAGCTACAGGGACGCCAGGGCCGCTGTCGAGGACGGAGAGCATCACGTGCTCTGCATCGCATTCAAGCGTCACAGTTACAGGTATGGATCCATACTTATGAGCGTTCTCAATTAAATTCCCGACCACGCGACGCAGCCCTTCAGAGTCGGCCCTCACTTCGCAGACCGCTGGTGCGTCTACCGTTACAGGCCGACCGGCAAGGTGCGCATCTAGGGCAGCCAACCGAACCAGTGATGCAAGATCAACTTTTCGCAGCATTACCTGAGCATCGTTACTCTCGCGCTCCATACGCGCTGATGCGAGTATCTCCTCGACCATTCCTTGAAGGCGCACCGATTGGCGTTCAATAACATCCAAGAGTTCACTCCGCTGGGCCGGGTCGTCGACGAGTCGTGTCGCAGCAACGGCACCTCTAATCGACGTCAGGGGTGTCCGGAGTTCATGGCTGACTGAAGCGACAAACTGCGACTTCATTCTGTCGCTCTCCACCAACTCAACGACATGGGCCTTCTCCGCAGCGTATAGACCTGCCTTGGCGATGGCTGCAGCGACCGGCTCCGCGAAGAGGCTCAGTGTCTGAAGGTCGTAGTCATCGAACTGGACTGATCCTGCTGCACGAACATTTAGCACCCCGAGCAATTGCCCCCGATTGACGAGAGGAACAGACATGGCGCTCCCATCCTCACCGCCACCTGCACTTGCATCACGAAGCCCTAAATCAACAGCATCCCCATTTACAAGTAGAGGAGCGCGGGTCTCCGCAACGCGACCAGCTACTGACTCTCCAACGCGTACGCGAGCATCGCGGAAAAGGTGACCTCCTCTAACAGCCACTACTCGCAAGTAGTCATCGTCCTCAAGGAGCATGACGGACCCGCTTCGAGCGCTCAACAACTGACTTGCACTCGCAAGAATCGCATCAAGCACTTCATCAAGTTCAAGAGCGGAGTTAAGGGCCTTACCCGCTGCTGATAACGCGCGGTTCATATCGAGGCTCTGGGAATAGGCCGCATTGAGCACGCGCTCGTCAGTAAGTAGGCGAAGGAGCCTATGGAGGTGAAGCTCTTTCTCGACTGCGTAGGCAACGAACCCAATGCCGAGAAGCGCTACCGCAGATCTCAGAATCCATTGGCCAGCACCTAGGTAAGACTCGGGCCCAGCCCAAGACGCAAGAGCAGAGGCTGCTGCTAAGGCCACCACAACAAGGACGGTAAGTATCCATAGTTGCATTCTGCGTTGCTCAATTACTTCAATTGAGGGTGCCTTGCGACGGGAGATACCAGCGACTCGCGCCTCACGTTTAATGCGTTGATTGATCTCGCCGGGTAGTTGATCCATGACTCCGCCTGCTCTAGTTGGACTAGAGGCCTATCGGCCCTAGGAGAGAGAACCTTGAGGGGCCCAGATCAAGCATTTACCGTTGATCTATAGACCATTTATAGGCCTCAATGCCTAGAGCGCCGGGGGGCTTTAAAACCGCATTAACCGGTGCGCCTTACCCTGCGCTGCTCAAGGAAGTCCACTAGCACGTAGTCGCCCAAATTATCTGGTGATGTGAAGAACGCCCTCCCGCGATTTAGACGAGTCAACTGCTCTACAAAATTACGCAGCCCCCAATCAGCATCGAGCATGAAGGTGTTGATCGTGATACCTGCCTTCGTGCAGCGAGCAGCCTCGCGCAAGGTTTCCTCTACCGTCACAGGCGACGCAGGGTACTGAAAATATGCCTCGCCATCCTCTATGTGTGCGGTCGGCTCGCCATCTGTCACCATAAGAATCTGCTTCGTGCCACTCTCGCGAGAGAGTTGCCTTCTAGCGAGCATCAACGCGTGCTGCATGTTGGTCCCCCACTCGAAGTCCCAGGACAACTCGGGTAGTAATTCCGGCTTGATATCTCGAGCTACGCGCCCAAACGCAACAAGCCCGAAATGATCTCGCGGAAACTGTGATGTGATCAGCGCATGCAGCGCCATCGCAACTTTCTTAGCTGGCAAAAAGTTGTCGCGCATCGGCATTGACATTGAGACATCCAATAAGAGGACAGTCGACGACCGCGTCAGGACCTCTGTGCGCTCTACCTCAAAGTCTTCGGGGAGCAGGCGCACTGGCGTTCCAGCCCCTGCGCGAAATACGGCGTTGCGGATCGTCTGCTCGACATTCAGGTTGAAGGGGTCTCCGTACTCATACGGCTTGTGCTCATAGGCGCGCTCATGCCCGGCACCGACTTGCTCGACCTCGTGCCGGCCAGCCTGGTCCTTTAGGAGCTTCCGGTAGAGATCCCCGAGAGCCTTCTGCCCAAGAGCACGTACCGCACGCGGGGTCAGTTCAAGACGGCCTTCACGCTGATCTATCAGGCCTGCCTCCTGAAGTATTCGAGTCATCTCACGCATCTGCTCTAGCGATCGCGCTGCATCGTCTCCAAGTAACTCTCTGGCCCGATCAAGATCTACCTCGGCTAATTGAGCAGGGGTAGAGGCATTCTGAAGCATGCTCTCAAGTTGGTCTAGATCACCGAGATTCTGAAGCATCTCAGACATCTGCCCAAGCCCCATTGGTTGATCCCCTTGACCACCCATTGACTGCTGCCAACCCATATCTGGGAACGCATTCTGAAGATTGCGCCCCAGCTCATCCATCTGCCAACGCAGATCAACATCGTCAAGTAGCGCTTCACTAAGTTGCTGCAACTGGTCGCGCTGCTCAGGGGTCATGCTGTTGAGCATTTGCTGCATGGCCGCCATCGAACGCGCCATCTGCTCAAGCAACTCATCAAGCGTTGCAGGATTACCTGGGAAAAAGTCAGAGTACTTCTCCATGAAGGCATCGAAGTCTGGCTCTTCGCCGCGCCCTCTCGCCTCAAGCATTTGGTTTAGATCAGCGAGCATGTCCTTCATACGAGCCATCTGCTCTGGAGAGACGTTGCTCATGCCTTCAGAGAGCTGGTTGAAGTTGCTCTTGATTAACTCCGAACGAATCTCGTCCATGAGCTCCTCGAACTTCGCGCGAGCGGCGTCGTCCATGAAGTCGTATTCCTGAAGAGCCTTCACTAGCCCGCCAAGGTCTGGAGGCATCATGTCGAGTTCAAAGTTTCGCTCAGCGCCTAACTCTTCGACGATCTCTTTGCGTCGTTGATCCTGAGATTCGCGCGCAGCCTCGACTCGTCGCTCGATACCGGCACGTTCCTCATTGAGGACTTCACGAAGTCGCTCGGCTATCTCCGCGAATGGTCCCCCAAGATCTTTTGACTCAACCTCATCACGCCTGCGCTCACGCAGTCGCTTCATCATCTCGCGCAGACCCATCATCTGCTCGCCGTTGCTATCGCGCATCCCCTGCTGGAGGAGTCGCCTAAGAGCGGCATTGGGGTCGCCGTGGTACGTGAGGTCGTCGGCCATCTCTGCAAGGAGAGAATCCGCGTCGAGGTTGAACCCAACCTGAGTCCCGTCCCAGCGTGAATAGTCAAATGCCCTGCGCGTCATACCTGCAGCGTAGGCCGCGACCCCCGACTCGGCCCTTACCCTCGGTATCGGCGAGAATGGTCTTATGACTCAATCCCCTCGAAAGCTGGCGCCAATAGCTCTTCTTCTTTCGGCTGCTCTCTTTATAACCGGCTGCTCCGGGTCAAGCAAGAAGAACGTTCTCCCAGATCCCAAAAAGGCTTTCTGCGATAAAGGTAAGGAGTATGAGGCGCTGATTACCTCGGGAAAGAAGGTAAGCGTCGACGAGCAGCTCGCAATCGTGCGAGAGATCAACGCGAATGCCCCTAAAGACATCGCAGCAGATACACAAGTTTTCCTGAGCGCTCTAGAGCGAGTCTCCAATGGAGACAAACGTGTAGTCGACGATGCGCAGGTTCGCGAGGCAATCGTGAATGTAAATCGTCGTTTTGCACAAGGCTGCGGACTCTTCGATCGCAAGTCCGCTATCTAAGGAACTCATTGCCCCAATTTGAGAGTGGCGAGCCCCAAAAAGGATTCACTAGCGATTTTATTTGGGGGACCAACTCGTCATCTACTCAGGTTGAGGGAGCGGCACGACAGTGCGACTGGCTCGATTGGGAGATACAGGGCAACGCTCCTCGTTCGGGAGAAGGTAACGGTTTCAAGACTCGTTACTCTGAGGACTTCCCCCTATACGCCTCCTTTGGATTATCGCGGCACAGACTCTCCATCGACTGGGCTCGAATTGAGCCATCTGAAGGTCGCAGAGACGGCGCAGAGATTGAGCACGCGCGTTGGGTTCTCGAGTCAGCACGCGATGCGGGGATCGAGCCTTGGGTCTGCCTTCACCACATCGCTCTACCTGGTTGGTTTACAGAACTAGGTGAAGGCGGGTTCAGAGACGACAAGACACGCTCCTATTTCTGGGCACGCCATGTTGCGTTCTGCGCTGAGACCTTCGGCGATCTAGTCGCTGGATGGCAACCGCTCCACCATCCGACTGCATACGCATCTGATGCATTTCTCAACGGAGTCCATCCTCCAGGCTCAAAGCATCCAGCGAAGTTTGCTGAGACGCTGCGCGGCATGGTCTTCGCGTGGCGCGATGCGTGGCGCGAATTGAGAGGCGGACCTCCAGTCGCGACTGCCCTGAACCTTGCACCCATTTTCTCAATTGATAACTCGCCCGTGGCGGAGCAATACGCACGCGACGCAGACGCAGTGATCTGGAGGGTCTGGATGCGTGCACTGCGAGATGGAGTTCTCACCATTCCAGGGCTGCCCGAGATTGAGATTCCAGAACTGCGTGACTCCTGCGACATGGTGGGTTTCAGTTACGAGTCAGCAATCGGAGTTACGCGTCAAGGCAAATTTGTTAGTTACCCAAACAATCTGAGGAAGACTTCTTTAGGGATAGCTCCATGGGTAGAAGGGCTATCGCTCGTACTCCACAGGCTCGCGGAGGAACTACCCGACCGGCCCCTATTAATCACAGGGCTCGGCATCGGCACCGATGATGACGCATGGCGATGCGACTACCTACGCGAATGCTTCGCAGCCGTTGAAGAGGCAATCGACGATGGCATCGATATTCGCGGCATCTTCCACCAAACAGGTATTGACCAGTACGAGTGGCTAGGCGGCTATGCGACTCCGTATGGATTATTCACGCGAGACAGAGAACCGCGCGCGAGCGCGGAGGTAGTCGCCGAGTACGCAAAGAAGCGGTAAAAACCTATTAATTAACGGTTGGAGCCCCGAGCTCGATAAGTAGCACGCCCATCTACTGCATCCTTGTTGAGGCGCTTCGAAAGATGAAGTCCCTCAAGCAAGAACTCAATTGCGGACGCGACGCTTCCCGGTGTCTCAACCACACCTAAGTCTTCGAGAGTCTCTTTCACGCCTGGCAAATCTGAGATCAGAGCGACGTAGTCTGCCGATGGCAGTTCATCACCGGTATGCACAACACGACCATCGTCAAACGCTTGCACTAACGCAGTAAGGCGCTCTGGTTTTACATGCGCGCGGAATACCTCGAGGATCGCTGCTTGAATAATTCGCTCGAGTACTTGACCCTCGCGACCGTCATCGAGGGTCTCAATCTCAATCTTCCCGCTAGTACTAGACACCAGGGCCTCTAGGTCGCTAACACGCGGAACGGCCTCGGCTTCGTGGGTGTGTAGAGCGCGTCGTAAAGCATTCGCAACGAGGGTCTCATAGTTTGCGATCGAGAGCCTCACGGATACTCCGGAGCGCTGGTTGACGTGTGGCGACCTTCGTGCCTGCTGACTAATCTCCGCGATGATCTCGACCATAAATGCTGGAACCGTTACCTCAACGCCCGCAGCCGAGATGACCTGAGACTCTTGGGCTATTACATCCATCTCTAACCCAACCTCTAATGGGTAGTGAGTGCGAATCTGAGCCCCAAAACGGTCTTTAAGGGGAGTAATGATGCGACCGCGGTTGGTGTAGTCCTCTGGGTTTGCAGATGCCACGAGCATCACATCTACTGGCAGGCGAATCTTGTATCCGCGAATCTGTACATCACGCTCTTCGAGGACATTTAGTAATCCAACCTGAATCCGCTCTGCAAGGTCGGGCAACTCGTTAATCGCAAAGATTCCGCGATTAGTGCGCGGCACCATTCCGTAGTGAATCGTTAGTTCATCTGAGAGGTAGCGACCCTCAGCAACCTTGATCGGGTCGACCTCACCGATGAGGTCCGCTATCGAAGTATCTGGAGTAGCGAGTTTCTCCCCGAAGCGTCGGCTGCGATGCACCCATGTAATTGGGGTCTCATCACCCTGCTCCTCGATAAGAGTTCTGGCGTGAGCACTAATCGGGTTATAGGGATCATCGTTGATCTCGCTCCCAGCGACAATCGGCATCCACTCGTCAAGGAGTTCAGTCAAGGATCGGATGATGCGCGTCTTGGCCTGGCCGCGCTCGCCGAGCAGAATCACATCATGCCCAGCAAGTAGGGCGTTCTCGAGTTGGGGCAGCACTGTGTCCTCATACCCAAGTACCCCGTCGACGAGTGGGCGGCCGGCGACGATGCGCTCAATTGCATTGGCGCGCACCTCATCCTTAACCGGCCGGGAGACCCAGCCGCTTGCTTTGAGTTCGCCGAGTGTTGTGGGGCGGGTCATGGGGACTCCTTTAGAGATAACGGGTTTACGCGCTCCCCTAGGTTGCCCTAAGTCGCTCCCCGAAACCGTACCAGCGTGGCCTTTCTCCCCGTGTCGTGAGACACGTGCGCCCTCTACTACCGTTCACACTGGAACTTGTTGGTCACCGCGAGAGGAATACAGGCCATGACGAAGGTTGAGAATGCGCAGCGGTACGTAGGCGCTCCGCAACCAGCACCTGCGAAGAAGGACGGACCCTTCTTTGTGATGTTCTGGCGTTCAGCGGTAGGCAAGAAGTGGATCATGGCCGTCACCGGCATCATGCTCATCGGCTTCGTGTTTGCTCACATGCTTGGGAACCTCAAGATCTTTCTTAGCGCTGACGCTATCGATCACTACGCCGAGTGGCTCCGCACGATTGGCTACCCAATACTCCCGAAGACGGGTGTTCTTTGGATTCTGCGCGCCGGTCTTTTAGGCGCCGTCGTACTCCACATCTGGGCAGCGGCATCGCTAACCAGAATGAATCGTGCAGCCCGACCAAACGGCTACAAGTCGCCGCGTGAGTACGTAGCCGCCGATTTTGCGGCCCGCACCATGCGCTGGACCGGCATCATCCTCACGCTCTTCATCATCTTCCACCTTCTTGATCTCACCTTCGGTAAGACCAGCGACACGTTCGTCAAAGGTGATGTCTACAACAACATCGTAAACTCGTTCACGCGTGTCCCTGTTGCGATCGCCTACATCGCTGCAAACATCGCTATTGCCATTCACCTCTATCACGGTGCATGGTCAATGTTCCAGAGCCTCGGCATCAACAGCCCGCGATTCAATCCTTGGCGCAGGGGCTTTGCTATTGGGCTCGCATCAATCATTGGAATAGGGAATATCAGCATTCCTCTCCTAGTAGTAACTGGAGTTGTCAAGTGAGCAACATCAACCTCGATGCAAAGATCCCCGCTGGCGCATTAGAGGACAAGTGGGATAACCACAAGTTCTCAGTGAAGCTTGTTAACCCTGCAAACCGACGCAAGTTTCGCGTTGTGATTGTCGGCTCTGGTCTCGCAGGAGCATCTGCGGCAGCAACTCTCGGTGAACTTGGCTACCACGTTCAACTCCTTACATTCCATGACTCCCCCCGACGCGCTCACTCAATCGCAGCGCAGGGTGGAATCAACGCAGCCAAGAACTACCCAAATGATGGCGACAGCGTAAAGCGCCTTTTCTACGACACGATTAAGGGCGGCGATTTTCGCTCCCGCGAGGCAAACGTGCATCGCTTGGCGCAGGTAAGCGTCAACATCATCGATCAGTGCGTATCGCAGGGAGTCCCGTTCGCACGCGAGTACGCCGGACTGCTCGATAACCGATCCTTCGGTGGAGCGCAGGTTTCGCGTACCTTCTACGCTCGTGGGCAGACCGGTCAGCAACTTCTTCTCGGGGCATACCAAGCACTCGCTCGCCAGATTCACCTAGGAAACGTTGAGCTCCACAACCGTACCGAGATGCTCGACATGGTGATGAAGGATGGTCGCGCCGTCGGTGTAGTCGCTCGCGACCTAATTACTGGCTCAATTCACTCCTACTCAGGGCACGCCGTTGTTCTCGCCACAGGTGGATACGGAAACGTTTTCTACCTCTCCACTAACGCAATGGCTAGCAACGTCACTGCAGCATGGCGCGCACACAAGCGCGGTGCACTTATGGCGAACCCTTGCTTCACCCAGATTCACCCCACCTGCATCCCTGCCTCAGATGAGTTTCAATCCAAGTTGACGCTAATGAGCGAGTCGCTTCGAAACGACGGTCGCATCTGGGTCCCTCAGAATGCCGAAGAGACTCGATCCCCTGAGCAGATTCCTGACTCCGAGCGTGACTACTTCCTAGAGCGAATGTACCCGTCCTTCGGGAACCTTGCACCGAGAGATATCGCTTCACGCGCATCAAAGCGCCAGGTCGATGTCGGTAAGGGTGTTGGTCCAATCAAGAATGGCGTTTACCTCGACTTCGATGAGGCAATCAATCGTCTCGGTGCACCTGTAATTGAGGAGCGCTACGGAAACCTTCTACAGATGTATGAACGAATTACAGGTGAAGACCCATACAAGATGCCCATGCGTATCTACCCGGCTGTGCATTACACAATGGGTGGACTCTGGGTTGATTACAACCTAATGAGCAACGTCGAGGGCCTATACGTGCTCGGCGAGGCAAACTTCTCTGACCACGGAGCCAACCGACTCGGTGCGAGTGCTCTCATGCAGGGGCTCTCCGATGGCTACTTCGTACTCCCTGCCACCATTACTGATTACCTCGCCCCTCAACTTGGAGAGGCACCAATCTCAACCGATGACCCCATCTTCAAGCAGGCTGAGGCCGCTGTGCGCGACCGCACGAACCAAATGGTTGCAATCAAGGGCACTCACTCCCCCGATCACTTCCACCGCGAGCTTGGAAAGATCATTTGGGAGCACTGCGGAATGGAGCGCTCGGCTGAGAGTCTCGATCAAGCCCTCGCTGAGATCCCCGTACTGCGCGAGCAGTTCTGGAACGACGTACGCGTCCTTGGAGATACTGAGTCATTCAACCAATCGGTTGAGAAGGCTGGGCGTGTCGCGGACTTCCTAGAGTTTGGCGAGGAGTTAGTCCTTGATGCACGGCGCCGCGAGGAGTCATGCGGCGGCCACTTCCGCGTTGAGTACCAGACAGAGGATGGCGAGGCTCTTCGCAACGACGATGACTTTGCTCATGTCGCCGCTTGGGAGTGGAAGGGCGAGGGCAACGAGCCAACGCTTCACCGCGAGCAGCTCGTCTATGAGAACGTTCACCTTGCAACTAGGTCCTACAAGTAGTCGATAGGAGGACGAGGACTGTGAAACTTACACTAAAGATCTGGCGTCAAGATGGCCCCACCGCAAAGGGTCGCTTCGAGACATACGAAATGCCCGCGGTTGTGCCCGATATGTCATTCCTAGAGATGATTGACGTGCTCAATGAGCGGCTCATCGCCGAGGAGTCAGAGCCGATTGCCTTTGACCACGACTGCCGTGAAGGCATCTGTGGCTCATGCTCGATGATGATCAACGGCATACCCCACGGGCCCGAGCGCGGTACCGCAACTTGTCAGTTACACATGCGCAAATTCAAAGATGGTCAGCACATCACTGTCGAGCCATGGCGTGCGCGCTCCTTCCCGATTATCAAAGACCTCGCCGTAGACCGCAGCCCACTCGATCGCATCATCGAGGCCGGGGGTTACATCTCTGCTCCAACAGGAGCGGCGCGAGATGCCAACGAGATATTGATCCCCAAAGAAGCAGCTGATGCCGCTATGGACGCGGCGGCCTGCATCGGCTGTGGTGCTTGCGTAGCGGCCTGCCCTAACGGTGCGGCTCAACTCTTCACTGCTGCGAAGTACAGCCACCTAAGCCTCCTCCCGCAAGGTCAGCCAGAGCGTTGGACCCGTGCGATTGGGATGGTCGACGAGATGGAGCGTTGGTTTGGGTCATGCACAAACTTCGGTGAGTGTGAGACTGCCTGCCCCAAGGAGATCTCGATCGACTTCATCGCACTCCTCAACCGCGACTACATCAAGGCCCAGTTCAAGAACCGGCGCCTCTCCGGGCAGAAGTCTTAACTCTCCTCCCCTCCTAATATGAGCCAAGAGCGGTTACGCTCTGAGCAATAGGTTGTTTGGTCACTTTTTTCTAGTGGCTTTTTTGTAATGGGGGGAAAATGACTGCCGAGATTGGTACCGCTATCGGAGACACCATTGATGGTGCTGCAGTTGAGCGACTACTCGCACGAGCACGCCGCGATATAGACGAAGGTCTTCTGCCGTCCGCGCAGCTCGCTCTTGCGATCAACGGCGAGATAGCCGTTGAGGAGACATTCGGTGCTGCAACCCCCGAGTCGCGTTACTGCGTCTTCTCATCTACCAAGGCATTCATTGCTAGCTGCTGCTGGATTCTGATTCAAGAAGGCAGACTTGATGTAACCAAACGTGTTGTTGATTACATCCCAGAGTTTGGGACTAACGGCAAGGAGGTAGTTACTGTCGAGCAAGTAATGCTGCACCAAAGCGGATTCCCCTCTGCCCCGCTAGGGCCACCGGAGTGGGAGACCAAGGCGGGGCGCCTTGAAGCTTTTGGTAAATGGCGCCTCCAATGGGAACCAGGAACCATCTCCGAGTACCACCCATCGAGCGCGCACTGGGTACTCGCCGAACTCATCGAGAGACTGAGCGGAGAAGACTTCCGCGATTTTCTTGAGCAGCGTGTTACCTCGCCGCTTGGGCTCCCACGCGTCCTTGGAGTGACCGATGATGCTCCTGTCATGGTGCCGGTCCCATGTGGCGAGCCCGCTACTGCGGATGAACTGGAGGCTGTGCTCGGAATTCGTGAACTCCCCGTTACCGAAGTGACCACGAGTGCAGTTGCATACCTAAGTAGATATGAGGCGCGCGCAGTTGGACTTCCAGGCGGCGGAGGAGTCATGCGGGCACGAGACCTTGCGCTCTTCTACCAAGGCCTGCTCCACAACTCTGCTGGTATCTGGGACCCTGAAGTACTCGCCGATGGCACAGGTCGCGTCCGCAGCATGCTGCCGGATGCTTGGACAGGCGTTCCAGCATCTCGCACCCTCGGGCTAGTAACTGCAGGTAGCGATGGCCTCGGCTCGATGCGCGGATTTGGGAAGACAACCTCCGCACGGACGTTTGGGCACAATGGAGCATTCGGGCAGATCTCTTGGGCTGATCCTGAGACTGGGATCTCGTTTGCTTATGCCACGGATGGATTAGACGAGCACATACTGCGCCAGGGTCGCAGGGGCATAGCGCTTAGCAGCCTTGCAAATGAATGCGCTAAGTAGCCCAACTTCGCGCCTAAGCCGCTAGGCCCACCGTCTCTAGATATGACATTTCCTCATGCGCGACTTAAATGTCGAGACTAATTAGGTCGAGACTAATTAGCCAGAGTAATTAAATGGAGTAAATATTTTAATAATTTTTTGATGCAATCGGTCGGCTCATCTGTAACAATTCCCGGATGCCCACAGCCCCGGATGAAAGAGGATCAGCTCTTGAGCGCACCCTGATTCTCGCGGAATGGTTCGCTTCGCGACGCTCCAACCAGACGACTCTTCAAGATGTAGCCGACAATTTCCCTGAGTATGCAGGCAGCGATACAGAGACGAGCAGAAAGATGCTCGGGAGAGACCTGAAACTCATTGAGGAAGAGCTGCAGATCGAGATTCAATGGGACGATTCGAATAACTTTTACAGCGCAAAGCCCCCTGTATTCACTCGAGATGAACGAGCCTCGCTGCTTCGCGCTGTGGGGACTGTTCGGGTAGATGGAATAGCGGAGGATGCTGATGAGACTGAGATCGGGCACGCCAGAGATCAAAGTGCTGCACAAATTGCCGTCCGCCTGCCCCGAATTGTTGCGGAGTTAAATGCACCGATTCACGATAGGAAAATCGTTGAGTTTTGGTACAAAAAGGGCGAGCATCGTAGGGTTGAGCCACACCGGATTGGGCGCGGTGGCGTTGCTTGGTACCTACTTGCGCGAGATAAAAAAGATGGCGACATCAAGCATTTTCGTCTGGATCGAATTCTTGAGGTACCCGGCGCCCCAGCGATTGTTGCGGTAGGAGAGGTAGGGGCATTTGAGGTCCCCGATAATCGCGACCTTCTTGGAGAGTTTGATGTCGATCCAAACGAATGGGGCAGGGACGCACCGCTCGAGGCAGAGGTCGCAATGAGCAGAGATATAGCAACAATTTTCTGCAACACAGTTGTTGGCGCACGAATCTCTTCAGAGCAAGGGGGCAACGCAATCGTCTCTGTCACCGTTCGTCACTACGTAGCGTTTCTCAACCGCCTACTCTCCTTCGGTAGCCATGTGCGACTCGAGAATCCACCCGAGTTAGTTGAGATGCTTATTAGTTCCCTCAAGCAGATGAGTGGAGCCAAGTAATGGCAAAGGACTCTGTCTCTAAACAGGCAAGAGTGGTAATGACATTGCTAGCGAGGGCAGAGGAGTCCGGCGATGTCGAGCTTGAAGCCGCTGCAGTCGAGTTTGATGTCAAACTCAATGCCCTAACTAAATGGGTAGAGGATTTTGTCTACCTTGAGCGTCGCCTTCTCACTGGGGAGTTGTTCTCTCCCCCTGTTACATTCATCATCGAAGACGGCTCGCTGATTAGGCACGGGAACAATCGATCAATTAGGGATTTAGTAACCAAACCACCGCCCATTGAGGTAGCAGTCGGGCTATTAATTGCAGCGACTCAATACATAACGATGTACGACGATCCAAATCAGGACGGACTCCATTCTGCGCTTATTAATGCCATTAAAAAACTGAGGAAAATTGTCGGGCAGGAGTATCCAGCTACTGCGAAGGCACCCGCTTTGCTCGCTGACGTTGAGGAGTCAATCGGGACCCGTGGGAAAAGTAGAGCCCAGATCATCCGCTATATGAAGGATGATTTTTCAGTATCAGAGCGCACGGTTGAGATACACCAGACGTACTCAATAGGTGGCTACTGGTATGCGAAGCTTCTCGACTGCGGAGATGGTAAGGAGAAATCATTTCGCATAGACAGGATCCTTGAGATCTCAGATGGTGGCTACTCCTTCCCAACCCCTCCAACAGGGGAGATCCCAGATTCTTTCGACCTCTCGGAGCTCGCTAATCGCGTTACCGTTCGCACGGATGACGAGGCTTTGGATGCTCTCCCAAACGGAGTTGAGATCGACAAGCAGACCACGCTCGGGGATGGTCGCGTCGAGGTTGAGTTAATCGTCTATGGAGAGAGTCGCCTTGACCATCTTTTACTTGCGATTGGCCCCAATGCAGAGGTCGTCGGGCCCCCAGAAATGATCAAACGCCGAGCAGCCCATGCAGCCTCCTTGCTCTCCACATATCTGACCTAAACAAGGGCTCCATTCCCCACTTACCTCGGGACTATCCCCATAAAAGTCCCAGATTTAGGCAATTTTGGGCCCCCGGACGGGGTAAGCACAGGCGGCGGGGCGTAGCCTCCAAGGGTCCCCAACCCTCAGCCGACCTTAGGAATTTAAGTGCGACCAGAGCACTTCGTCATAGATGGATCCAACCTCGCAACCGAGGGGCGCACTGAGCCAAGCCTTGCCCAGTTGCACGAAGCGATTGAGGCGATTAGGGCCGAGCACCCCGAGGCGATTCTCACGATTGTTGTAGACGCATCTTTCGAACACCGGATTGATCAATCTGAGTCAAAGGAGTTCGAGCGCATCAAGTCGGCAGGAAGTTTTGTCTCGCCACCTGCCGGTGCAGTTGGGCGCGGCGATGGATTCCTTCTTCAGATCGCCCATCGCACTGGAGCAACTGTTCTCTCTAACGACTCATTCCAAGAGTTCCACGGCGAGTACGAATGGCTCTTTGATACGGGGCGCCTCATTGGCGGAAAACCTGTACCAGGTGTTGGATGGATATTCTCACTACGTCGACCGGTTCGCGGGGTCACGAGCCGTAAGGCAGTAGCGGAGAAGAAGAAAGATGGCGATGCCGCCGATGGAAAAGCGCGCCGCGAAGTAAAGCAGGCGATCGCTGAGGCGACTGCTGACGTCATGGAGCCTCAGGGCACTAGGAGTAAGCGGCGTCGCCCAAGGCGCGGGCAGCAACCCGCTGAGCCGATCAATGATCCAGCGACTTTTCTCAAGTTTGTGATTGATTATCGACCGGGCGCAGAGGTAGAAGGCACTATCGATACATTCGCCTCCCATGGAGCCTTTGTCCTCGTTGGGGATGTGCGCTGCTATGCGCCTCTAATAGGGCTCGGGAGCCCTCCCCCGACACGGGCTCGAGATGTGCTCGCCCAGGGAGAGGTGCGAACCTTCGTGGTTCAGGCAATTGATGCACCACGACGCGGCATCGAACTCTCTCTCCCTGAGTTTGCGGTCCCTGCGGCGACTCCGAGCGACGAGACTGTTGCAGCCGAGACAACCTCTCAAAAGCCTCAGCGAGGAGCAATTAAGGCACCACCTAAGAAGCGCCCCGCTACCAAAGTCACGACTAAGCCTGTAGCGAAGAAGACGCCACCAAAAAAGACGGCACCTAATAAGACGCCAGTTAAGAAAGTAGTAGCAAAGAAAGCGGTCACTAAAAAAGTAGCAGCCAAGAAAGTCGCTAAGCGTGTAGTTGAAGTCAAAGCACCGGCCGCTAAAGCCGGTGCGAAGAACTCCGCAGCAGGCAAGCAAGTCCCGAAGAAGATGGTCCCGAAGAAGACGGTCCCGAAGAAGATGGTGGCGAAGAAGGTAGAGCCCAAGAAAGCGCCCGCAAAAATAGTTGAGACTAAAAAGGTAGTGACTAAGAAAGCAGTCGCTAAAAAACTTGCACCTCGCGCTACAGGAAGCAGCAAACCGAAGGGGAAGAGATGAACGAAGCAATCCCAAGCATCAATATTGAAGAAGTCGCCCCAGACGACATGCTCTTAGATGTGCGCGAGATAGATGAATGGGAGGCTGGTCACGCCCCTAATGCAGTGCATCTTGCCCTCTCAACATTGGCTGAGAGTGGACTTGAGGTTGCTGAGGGTACGCGAGTACAGGTCATATGCAAGGTTGGAGGCAGATCAGCGCAGGCAACTAACTACCTGAGGTCGCTAGGGATCGATGCCGTAAACGTCTCCGGTGGGATGCTCGCTTGGGAGCAGGCAGGGCAAGATGTCGTCACAGACTCGGGCGAGACCGGATGGGTCTCTTAGAGGGTGGCGAGCACCGCGGGGCGCCCTCTCGAAGGAGTTCGAGTTCTCGACTTTTCGCGGGTTCTCTCGGGACCTATCGCAGGGCGCGTCCTACACGACCTTGGCGCAGAGGTAGTAAAGGTTGAGCCCCCTGATGGCGACCTAACTCGCTTCGCGTTACCGAAGGCAGGTATCACCTCCGCGTATTTTGCCCAGCAAAATACAGGCAAGCGAAACATCTCGCTTGATCTGCATAGAAGCGAGGCCGTGGAGTTACTACTTGAGCTCGCTACTCACTTCGATGTCATTATCGAGAACTCGCGCCCAGGAGTTATGGATCGCCTTGGGCTTGGGTACGAAGCGCTACACGCACGGAACCCAAAGATTGTCTACGCCTCCATCACAGGTTATGGACAGACCGGAGTATGGGCTGATCGACGCGCTTTTGCAGTAGTCGTCCATGCAGAGATGGGGCTTCTCGAGGCCGGCGGTCGTTGGCGTGCGGATGCAGCGGGCAGCCATGACAGCAGCCAAAATAGGAGCGACGCAGAGGATGCCGGAGCGATACGCAGCATTGAGGAGCAGCGTCTAGCTGAGCTGAACGAAGAGAGATCTCATAGAGCACAAGACCCGATGAGCCACGCAGATGTTTACGCCGGTCTCCATTGCTCCTCCGCTATTCTCGCTGCACTGATTCAGCGTGGACGAACAGGTACAGGCCAACACATTGACGTCGACATGGCTGAGTCGCTACTCCACGTAAATGATTTCGCTCACTGGGATCTTGCGGGCGCTAGCGACGACCCTCAGATGACGCGCCCCAGCCTCGCCCCCGTCTACTCCCCCATCGTCACGACCAAAGATGGGCAGGATCTCGTGCTAGCCGGTGACCCTGTTGCAAATGTCAACTTTGGGCTTTATTGCAAGGCAATGGAGCGCACGGATCTAGCCGAGCTAGAGATTTTCTCTACAGAAAATCGCGCCCGACATCGCCATGTGATGCTCGATTTGCTCCATGAATGGGCCGCAACATTCGACCGCGTAGAGGATCTTCAAGCCCGCCTCGATGCGGCTGGAATCGTCAATGGAGTTGTGAGGAGTATCGGCGATGTTGCCGATACTCAATGGGCACGCGAGCGCGGTGCAATCGCAGAGGTAGACGACCGCCGCGGTGGAACCGTCCGCATACCCCAGGCCCCATGGAGATTCTCTGATGCCGAGACAGGGGTACGCGGTGTCCCGGCATGGCGCGGGGAGCACAATCGAGAGGTGCTACAAGAGTTTCTAGGCCTCAACGACGATGCTATTGAGCAGCTCAAAGCATATGGCACGCTCTCGGAGCGCGCGCCCAATCCATGACCTACATTCGGGCATGACCTCCATGCAGGAGAGAAGAGAGGCCATCTCTCCAAGTCCAGTTCGAGGGCATCTTGTTGCACTCACCGCTTGGAGCATCTGCTGCGCTCTAATTGCCGCATCAAGACCCTTCGATACAGATGCATGGTGGCATATTCGGGTCGGCAGCTGGATTGCGCAACATCACGAGATTCCCTCAACTGACATTTTCTCATGGACATCTCGCTCTGCCGAGTGGAGGCCAAGCTCCTGGCTATTCGACTGGTTCCTTGGTGTAACCCATGATGCACTCCCTTCGCGACCGCTACTCATAGGCATCACCTTCATCACATTCGCAGCGGTGGCGTGGAGCGTGTACCGGGCCTCACGAAGAGCAGGCGCCGGGCCATGGGCATCTGTGGGGGCGACAGCAGCATTTGAGTTTCTGATGATTCCATATGTAGCAGAGAGGCCACAGATGCTTAGTTTCTTACTCTTCGCTCTCGTCTCTACTCTCGTGTCGCGCGCTCTTAGGGGAGATCGCTTGGCTTTTCTTGGGCTCCTCGCTGTGTTTATTCTCTGGGCAAATATCCACCTGTCTTTCACGATAGGAATAGCTCTAGTTGCAGCTACCGCTCTCGGGTATGCAATTGATGCACGCAAGTTTCTACTGCCCTCCGCAGTACTCGGAGCCTCGATACTCGCCGGTCTCCTAAACCCCTTTGGAGTAAACGCATACTCTGCTACTACAGACCTAAGTGCACTGTCGCGAGTGCTCGACGAATGGCAGCACGCGA
>CALQAT020000002.1:0-89698 GCA_943328625.2 Bordetella parapertussis
CAATCAACTCCGACGTGAACGCGCAATACCTCTGGTGCGGTATTGACTCCATCGCAAGGACCGTTGGATGCATTGTGGGCAACCCAAGTGAGAGAACGGTAAATCGTGTATGTGATTCCCCCTACGTTTTGGGTGACGCTTCGGTCAACGAGCGATGAGAAATCGCTTGCGCGGATCGTGTCCATCTCCTGACTCGCAAGGTTCGCAGCGACACTGCGATGTTGATTGGTTCGGGTAAGTGCGAGTCCGGCTGCGAGTGTTGCGGCAACCCCTGTCATCACAATTGCAAAGATGCTTATTGCGACAACCAGCTCGATCAATGACATTCCTGACTCGTCCGAGCCAAGACAGGACTTTCGGGGCGTACCTGTGACCTGTTTCTTCATCAGCGCTCGTCTTTGTCGCAGTTCATGAAAAAACAGAGTTGTGGTCACACCGCTTCATCGGCGCGCTGGGTAGTGGAACTTAAGCCCATTTATGGGTCGAAATACCCGCATCGAACCCATACCCGAGGAGTGAAAAGGATCGAATGGGCTCTCCCAACATGACCCTGATGATGCCCTCAGCGGGCGTGAAGCCGTAGACTGTCGAGAGTTGAGTCGCTAAGCGCGTCAACTACCCCCGACCCAAACTCTGTAGACGCCTTGAATCTCCCAAATGTCACCGGATTCGCCGCTACCAACCAGATTGAAGACACATGATTAGCGGAACCGGAATGACTATCGAGATTGGCCATAGAGCCCTTGTCAAGGACGCCCAATTTCTTGTGGCGACTGGCGAGAAGGTCGGCTTAGTTGGGCGCAACGGTACTGGAAAGTCCACTCTCATCTCGGTGCTGGTCGGCGAACCTGACCCCGAGGTGCGCTCCTTTGGAGAAGTTAAGACTCAAGGGACGGTCGGGTACCTGCCACAGGTTCCGAACGCGAAGGGTCTCGGTGTTGATGCCACAGGGTTCTCCCACGTCCTTAGTGGGCGCGGCCTCGATGTATTAGACGAGAAATTAGTTGCAGCTAGAAATGCAATGGCTGAGGATCCGACCTCAGAAGCGATTGAATTATTCAGCGAGCTCGAGGAGCAGTACGGCGCGCTCGGTGGATACGAAGCCGAGGCAACAATGGCGCGCCTCGCCGATGGAGTAGGACTCCGACAAGACTTGCTTTTCGAGGATATTGAGACTCTCTCAGGTGGTCAGCGTCGAAGGGTCGACATCATTCGACTGCTTTTCCAGACGCCAGAAATAATGATTCTCGATGAGCCAACTAACCACCTCGATATGAGCGCTAAGAGTTGGCTAATGGACGAGCTTTCATCTTTCGGTGGAACGATTCTTGTAATAAGTCACGACCTAGACCTGCTTGACAAGGCGATCGACAAAGTTATCCATCTCTCGGATGGTCGCCTGACCGAATACAAGGGCAACTACACGACCTTTACGGGGAGTTTGGCAGCGGACCAGGTCCAGCGTGCCAAGGCGTCGGTACAGGAGGAGCGAGAGATCAAACGAATCTCAACTCTCGCTAATACCATGCGCGGGCAGACCGAGAAGCGAGCTAAGACCGCTAAGGCCTTGGACAAGCGTGTTGAGAGGATTCAGAAGAATCGCACTGAGGTGCATCGTGTTGAGAAGGCGGTTCGCCTGAAGCTGCCCACACCCGCTCGCTCAGGGGCTACTCCTCTAGAGGTAGACGGCGTAGGCGTGCAGTATGGAGTAAAAACCGTTCTAAAGCGCATCGCAATGAATGCGCATCGCGGCGACAGGATCGCAGTAGTGGGGCGAAACGGAGCAGGTAAGTCAAGTCTTCTGCGTTGTCTCGCCGGGGTGCAGATTCCATCGGGCGGCACGGTGAAGCTAGGCCCAAACGTCAGCCTTGGTTACTTCGCCCAAGAGCACGAACAGATTGATCTTGAGGCTCGCGCACTCGACAACATTGACGACACCGTCTTGAAACTCGAGGCAGAACGTCGCGCACTTCTCGGCTCCTTCGGGCTGAGTGGCGCAGCGATGGAGCAGCCAGCGGGGTCCCTATCAGGTGGAGAGCGAGCCAAGTTAGGTCTTGCAATGCTCGCTGCTGGTGGCTCGAACCTATTGATACTTGACGAGCCCACCAACAACCTCGACCCCGCCTCAGTAGACGCTGTAGGGCGCATGTTCCGCCACTGGGAGGGAACGGTAGTGGTTGTTAGCCATGAGCCAGCGTTCGTTGAGGCGCTTGCGCCAACGCACTGTTTACGCCTGCCGGATGAGCGCTTCGACTTCTGGCGCGAAGAGGATATAGACGTCGTCTCTATGCGCTAAGCGTTTTTATCTTGCAGGTGCATAACGGCCTTTAGATGACAGCTCAGAGTAGAGTTTTTCAATGCTCCGAGAATTGAAACGCTTAAAGAATGTCGCCTCTGCATCACTGGCACTGGTAATCGGTATCGGGGCAACGATGATCCCGGCCCACGCTGTAGATGCTCCAATCTGGCACTCCAGAAGGTTCATCAGCATTGCTCACGCCGGGGGAGACCTTGAGTCTCCACACAGCACTCTCTACGCGATGAAAAGAGCGGTAGCCGCAGGTGCGAATGTCTTGGAGATGGATGTGCGCTTAAGTAGTGACAACGTGCTCATGATCCAGCATGACGACACTGTAGATAGGACAACAGGGGCGACCGGGCCGGTTAATTCGTTTACCTCTTCGCAGCTTCAAGACATGGACAACGCGTATTGGTTCTATCCGCACTGCTGGTCTTGCCATAGCCAACCAATTGAAGATTATGTGTTACGAGGTGTGCGCACAGGAGACGAAGCGCCACCGGCAGGGTATGTATCTGATGATTTCCGCATACCTACTCTTCTCGATGTTGTCTCCACATTTCCCGGGCAGCGCCTCAACGTTGAGATCAAAGACGGACCCACAGGGATGGCGGCTGCCGAGGCCTTAGCTGCCTTCATCAATTCTCATGGGCCAACGAATCGCTATGTCGTAGCGTCCTTTGACGATGCGATTCTCGATCATTTTAAAGAGCTTGCACCCGATGTTTTCACTAGCCCAGGACTGAATCTAATCACCTCTTGGTTTGGCTCAAGAGGTGCACTTCCAGGCCACAGAGTGCTGCAAGTCCCACCGTTCTATGGAGAGATCGAGGTTGTTACTCAGAAATTTGTAGATGATGCACATGCAAATGGGCTAGGCGTCTGGGTGTGGTTCAACGGTGACGAAGATGATGTACCAGCAACATGGGTTCGTCTGATGGGGCTCGGAGTAGACGGAATTCTCACCGGGAAGCCAGCGGAGGCAGAGCCATATATTGCGGCAGCCAATGCCGCCGCCGCGGTAGCCGTCACCACCACCTCAGTCCCGGCAAGCGCTCCAGAGGTCGCCGCTCTGGCTAATACAGGTATCGACAATTCGCTATGGGCTTTAGGTATTAGCGCCACATTTATTGGAGCAGTACTTGTGTATGGAACGAGAAGGCGCCCCCCTACAATCGCGCGTTAAGAACTAGGTAGAATAAACATCATGTTTGACGATATTCTCGAAGCAAATAGCCAATACGCAGCCGGCTTCAAGCTCGCGGGTTTAGACCCAACAGCGGCCAAGGGTCTTGGAGTAGTTACCTGCATCGATTCTCGGATCGAACCGCTCGCAATGCTCGGGATCAAGCCTGGAGATGCAAAAATTCTGCGAAACGCAGGTGCGCGGGTAACAGAGGACGTGCTCCGCTCGTTAGTTCTAGCAACGAACCTTTTAGGGGTAGATCGAATCTGCATAGTTGCGCACACGCAGTGTCGAATGGCCGGCACGACGGATGCCGAAATTAGAGCAGCTCTTGGAAATACGCCTGCGGGCAATTCCATGGAGTTCTTCGTCATCACCGATCAGTTAGAGACGCTGCGAGGCGATGTCGCGCTAGTCCGAGATTGTTCTCTGATACCGTCCGATACTGCGGTGGCTGGATTCCTCTATGACGTTGATACAGGTTTGCTTGCTCAGGTTTAGGCGACAGGCGTCGAGCTAGAGGTGAACTTCTCAGGCGGCTCCAGGTTCTCAGATCAACTGCGAATTTGGCCACTTCTCCCTAATTTTGGCGAGGCTGAAGGCTCTTAAATTCGGGGTACTATTGATCAGTCCCGGGGCCGCCCGGGGCCGTATGCCCCTTTTGATTAAATCTGCATTCTCTACAATATGGGAGTAAATCTTGAGATTTAGGCGATTATTCGAAAGCCTAATTAATCTGACGGTCGTCGCCGGATTGTTAGGGCTCGTTGCCACCCCTAATCCGGTCTCTGCGCTCGTCTCAACCCCTGCGGCACCAACTCTTGCAGCCGGAGGGAATCATTCCTGTGCAATCGTGTCAGGTGGCCTGGTCGCTTGCTGGGGTAGAAACGGTAATGGAGAGTTAGGCGACTCCACCACTACGTCCAGAAATGCACCGGTGACTGCTAAAAACTTGGTTGGTGCCGTCAGCGTTACCGCGGGAACGTTTCATTCGTGTGCAACAACCGTTTCAGGTGTCATTTATTGTTGGGGAAGCAATGGAAATGGCAAATTGGGGGATGGTACAAATACAAGTCGAACAATACCGACAGCGGTAACTGGCATCACTAACGGTGTGAGGGTCTCAGCTGGGGGCAGTCATTCATGTGCAATTCTCACGACAGGAAAAGTGCGTTGTTGGGGATCCAATCTTCAAGGGCAACTCGGTGACGGTACGACAAACGAGCGAAGCACCTCAATTGAAGTTCTTAATATTTCAGGGGCAGTAGCAATCTCCACCGGAAATAACTTTTCATGTGCCGTGCTCTCAGATAACTCCGTGAAGTGCTGGGGTGCGAATGGGTCGGGACAATTAGGCAATGGATCAACAATTGACTCCTCTAATGCGACCACCGTTTCTGGTCTTAACGATGTAGTTGGAATTGCAAGTGGCATCGGTCACTCTTGTGCACTTAATTCTGTTGGGACTGTATCTTGCTGGGGGAATAACTCTAACAAGCAGATTGGAGTAGATGCTCCCGCTAATGCAAAGCTTCCAATTGAGGTGGCCGGTGTTAGCAACGCAGTGGACGTCGCCGGTGGACAAAAACATACTTGCGTGGCGCTGGCAACCGGAGCAATGAAGTGTTGGGGCGACAATTTTAACGGAAAGCTGGGCGACGGAACCACCACAAACTCAACTAGCCCGACCTCAGTGCTCTCAATGACTACTGCCTTATTACCGGTTGCTGGCGAAAATCACACATGCGCCCGCCTGATCAACAACACGCTCAAGTGTTGGGGCGCAGGAGCCTTTGGTCAAATTGGAGACGGGTTAAATCTCGACCGATCGCTGCCGGTCAGCGTCCTAGGATTTGCAACAATTGCGGGTGGATTCACAGGCATAACTCCGTATCGAATACTCGATACTCGTTCCGTTGGAGGAGGCGCATGTATCTCCGGGGTCCGCAGTCTCCAAGTAGCAGGCGTGGAGGGGAGTGGTGTCCCTTCGAATGCGGCAGCTGTTGCTTTAAATGTCACTGTTGTCGGCCCGCGAGCTGCAGGTTTCTTGACTGTCTATCCCTCCGATACTGCACTTCCTCTAGCCTCTAATCTGAATTTCTCGACCGGTCAGGTTGTTGCAAATAACGTCAATGTAAAGACTGGTGCTGATGGGGCAGTAAATATCTACGCCAACGGAGGATGCCCCGAAGTAGTTGTAGATCTCGTTGGCTCCTTTAGTTCCGGGGACCCCTCTGCCGGTGGGTTCACCGGTATCACTCCGGTTCGCATAGGTGATACCCGCTCAGACGGTGGCGCAGGGTGTGTAGCCGGGACTCGTTCTTTCCAAGTTACTGGTGGAGTTACGGGAATTCCCTCCGACGCAGTGGCCGCGGCTCTTAACGTCACAGTGGTCACTCCTGGGGCGGCTGGGTACTTAACGGTCTACCCCGAAGGAATAACTCGCCCCGTCGTCTCAACCTTGAACTTCACTGCAGGTCAGGTCGTTCCTAACGGCACGCTTCTAAAGATCGGAAATGCAGGTCAGATAAGAGTATTTGCGAATGCAGGTTGCCCCCATGTAGTCGTTGATGTAGTCGGATGGTTCGCACCGGGGATCTCAACTCTCGGAGGATTCGTAGGGATTACTCCAGTTCGATTGGTTGATTCACGTTCAAGTTTTGGCTCTTCCTGCTTAAACAGGTCGCTAACTCAACAGGTCGCGGGTTCCTCAGCCGCCCCCGATGTTCCACTCAATGCGGGGGCTGTGGCGTTGAACGTAACTGCAATAGGTGGCTCTGTCCCAGGGTTCATAACTGCGTATCCCGCCGGTGTAGAGCCGCCTAATGCCTCAACCGTGAACTTCAATGCCAGGCAGGTAGTCCCCAACGGGGCACTGGTGAAAGTCGGAGTATTCGCATCTGACGCCTTTATCACGAACGGCGGCTGCCCGGATCTAGTCGTCGACGTAGTTGGGTATTTCGTCGGGGCTGGGTAGTCAATTTCTGTCCTAAAGCTCGGGCCTAATTTTTGGCCCAAATTAATGGGCTAGTTTGAGGGCTAGATTGTGGTTCTGATCTCTGGTCTTGAGTTGATTATCAAGTTTTGGTATTTGCGAATCTGCCTTTGCTATTCTGCTCGTTCCCCGTCAGCTCAACAGTTGGGAGGCAGCCGTGCAGATCTCCTTTATTACATCTAGTGCGAAGGTCAACTCGGCCGGCAGAAAAGGGCGAGGCATTTTTGCGACCTCTGTAATCCCCGCTGGCACGACCGTTGCGGCCTTCGGAGGAAGCATTACCCACCGAGACGAGTTCTCTTTGCTTCCCGAGTATCGCAGGACGCACTCGCTTCAAATAGATGAGGACCTTTTTCTGCTCTGCCCTGACGAGGATGAACCTGCAGACCTCTTCAACCATTCCTGCACTCCTAACTGCGGCATTGGAGGAAACATTCTCCTAGTGGCCATGCGTGACATCCAAAAAGGCGAGGAGCTCAGTTTTGATTACGCCATGTCAGATGCAGATGACTACGACGAGTTCATCTGCGAATGTGGCGAGATTGGATGCCGAGGGCTGATAACCGGTGCCGACTGGAGGCGCCCCGAACTCCAGAGCGCATACGAGGGATGGTTCTCTAACTACATCTCGTCTAAGATTCGCCAGGATTCCGCTGCGTTTGACCCAGTATCAGAGCAAGGCATCTAGCCCCTCTCCGAGCTATTAGTTTTTTGGGCGATATCCCACGAAAGTTGATTCGCAGTCCGTAAAATACATTACGACAACCTAGCGGCTGATGTTGGAGGCTTGATGAATACGAGGGTGCGGATTTTAATTGCCGAGGCAATAGGCACGATGATTCTCGTCATCGGAGGACCCGGTACTGCCATTCTGGCAACGGGGTATTTCGGTGGCTTCCGAAACTCCGTCACGCTTCTCGGAGTTGCGCTCGCATTTGGACTCTCGCTTCTCGTCGCTGCTTATGCGATTGGATCTATTAGCGGATGTCACATTAATCCCGCTGTTACCCTTGGATTGTGGGCGATTAAGAAGACCAAGGGCGGAGACGTGCCCTTCTACATTGTCGGCCAGCTTCTGGGTGGTGTTATAGGTGGCTTCATAATCTTCGTGATCGGTAGTTCTTCAACAACTGTATGGACTGCTAACGCAACCGGTTTTGCCTCTAATGGATTTGGCGATCATTCGCCGGGAGGCTTTGGTCTCGGTGCTGCGATTGTTGCTGAGATTGTCTTTACAGCGGTCTTCGTATTCATCATTGCAAGCACAAGCCGCAAATCAATGAGCCCGGGCTTATCCGGAGTGGTAATTGGTCTCTCGTTAACTTTAATTCACCTAATCTCGATCCCGATTGACAACACATCTGTTAATCCAGCGCGATCTATCGCTACCGCGGTATTTCAAAGAGGGTGGGCGATTGAGCAGCTCTGGGTATTCATCGTGTTCCCAATAGTTGGTGGGCTACTTGGAGCGGGAGTATGGCGAGCACTCTGTCCGCCAGAAGAGTTCTAAGAGAATAAGAAGCCTCTAAATAGACTGAGGCGGCTACCCGAGGACCAGTCGTGGACCTTGAGGCTTAAGGGAGAACGTTCATGGAAAAATTGATATATCTGCTCTGGTCCGACCCTGCGTCAATGCCATCGGATAACTTCACAAATATTCGCACTGCGCTTTCAGAAAAGCTTCTCGCATTGGATCCAAAGTCTCTATGGATCCAGGTGGATGATCAATTCTCTGATGTGCCGGTGCCCCTCCCTATTCCAGAGGACGAACAGGCTCCAATTGCAGTCGTCTCAATCTGGCTAGACCGATATGACGACAGAGCACGCTTTGAAGAGGCTATGAACGCCTACTCCAGTCGCATCGCTGGCTATTTAGTGCTCGAATCGATGTACACCGATTACGGCGGTAACCGCCACAGCGAGAAGCGGTCCTGGCCTGATGGTGAGCGCTCTCCGGGGGTCACCATGGTCACCTTGATGGAGATACCAGATCGTCTAACCGAAGATGAATGGTTAACTCACTGGCACACTGTGCAGTCTCCAGTCTCGGAGGCAATGCAGCCACGAATACGCTATGTCCGCAACACAGTTGTGCGTGCGGTGACTCCCGACGCACCTCCCTATCGAGGGATTGTTGAAGAATGCTGGCCAACCCCAGAGCACATCACCGACCCCATGCTTTTCTACTGCGCCGGGGATGATGCATCGCTGATGAAGGCAAATCTCAGCGAGATGCTCGGTAGCGTCATGGCATTCCTAGATCTAGATCGAATACGCTCCGTCACGATGAGCGAGTATTTACTCAAGACCCAATGACCCTAGAAACCCTGGAGACCCAGGGGGAGCGTGGCGCTCATCTGGCATTGTTCGCTGCGGCTGGAGCTTCATTTGCTTGGGGTGTTGGCCCGTTGGCGGTCCGAGCCATTGATGCGCCGGTGGCTGTAACGGCTTTCTGGCGGCTCTGGATTGCAGTGCCACTGATGTTCTTGCTCGCTCGTTCTTCGGGTGGTTTTAATCGCAAGACATTAAGGCTCAGTATCGTGCCCGGATTTCTCTTCGCCGGATCATTAATCGCAGGTTGGGGCGCAATCAGAGCAACCTCGGTCGCGAATGCGACGATTATCCCTTCGCTTCAGCCTGTATTGGTATTACTCATAGCGAGCAAGGTATTCGGCGAGACGGTTCGCAAGCGCGATTTTCTCCTCGGCGCAGTTGCACTTATCGGAGTCCTAGCTTTCATTGTCTCGGCTAGCGAGACATCAGGCGCCTCTCGAAAGGGTGATCTATTCGCGGTTGCAGGGCTGATTATCTGGGTGTCGTACTTCGTAATAACTAAACGCCTACGTTCTGGGCGTGATGACATCAACACACTGCCTCTTCTCGCTGGAATTATGTTCGTAGCAGCCTTGGTGGCCACTCCATATGTATTGGTAGCGGAGGGGATACCCAAGCCGATTCTCGGCATAGACCTCATATGGGTCCTATTTATTGTCGTTGTCCCTGGGGTACTCGGGCACGGATTGATGACTTGGGCGCAGCGCCACGCCACGGCATCGCTTCTCTCAATTGTTATGCTCGGTTCGCCAATCGTCTCAGCATTCGGCGCATGGATTTTCTTCAATCAGGCTCTACTGCCGACTCAACTAGTCGCTGCTTTGGTTGTTTTGTCAGCAGTAAGTGGAGTTGTTGTCTCTCATCGCTCGGTGCCAGTAGAGATCGAAGCAACCTAGTAATACAGAGGTTTCTACGCGCGAATTACTTCGCAAGTGATTTCGTTTTTAATGCCCGGTAAATGAATCAAGTATCCGATTGCGCATCCGTGCTCGGCGCTGTGTTCTGGTCTCGGATGAGTCGATGCTTTTTGTGAGGGCGGCTAGCGAGCGAATTCCGAGCCAGCGAAAGGGCTCAACTTCCCACTTATTGGACTTGTGCCCGACCCACGGCAGAGCTGTAAGCGGAGAGCTGGTCCCTGTAATTAGGTCTGCGAGAGTACGCCCCGCCAAGTTGCTAGTGGTGACGCCATCACCGATGTAGCCCCCTGCCCAGGCAAGACTGCGATCAGCAGCAATCCCAACGCTGCTCTCCCAATCACGTGGGACACCTAGTGGGCCACCCCAGCGGTGTGTGATGGCCGCGTATGAAGCCGAGGGAAACATCTCAATCAAAGCCTTCTGGAGCAAGCCGAATGTTTTGGAGTCGGAGTCGTAGCTATCTCTGATGCGCGATCCGAAGTGATAGGGCGCGCCGCGTCCCCCGAACGCGATTCGGTCATCTGCAGTTCGCTGGGCGTAGATAATCATTCTGCGAGCGTCTGTAAGCGTCTCGCCATTTCGCCAAACGATTTCATCCCAGAATTCTTTGCTTAGAGGCTCCGTTGCAATCATCAGCGAGTAGATGGGCACTACTGAACGCTTGCGTTCTGGAATCTGAGAACTCCAAGCCTCAGTAGCGATAACTATTGTTTCAGCAGTAATTTTACCGCCCGAGGTGATGACCACGCCAGGGCTCAATGACAGCGCATTCGTCTGCTCAAATATTCTTCCTCCGAGCCTCTCAACTGCTACTGCGAGGCCACGCGCAAGCAACGCAGGGTTGATTCGCGCACAGTTGGGTGTAAACGCTCCCTCTCTAGTGCCGGCAACTCGTATCAATTCGTCGCATTGGAGCTTCGTTAACAATTTTGAGTGTTGTTCCCCGAGCCCCCAGGATCGATCATCTCCGACAGATGCAATAGTGCGAGCATCCTGGCTGGGGGAACGAGACACCGTAAGCGTGCCACCCTTCAGGAAACTAGCGTCTATCCCTTCGACTCTGCAGGTGCGCTCAATATCATCGATTGACTCGATCATGGCTTGGTGCATCTTGAGAACACTCTCAACTCCGTGGCTCTTGGTCATTGCCTCACGGCTCCCCGCAAATAGTGCTGATGCCCAGCCACCGTTTCTCCCTGAAGCGCCGAAGCCAACGATCTCCTTCTCGATGATTGCAACGCGCATCTCAGGATGGTTGAGTAATAAGGAGTAAGCGGTCCAGAGGCCTGTGAATCCGCCCCCGATAATCGCCACGTCTACCGATGTGTTTGTGTTTAGAGCGTCTCGGGGGAGGAGGGATTCCTTGAGTCCATCAAGCCAAAGACTGCGGGACCGGAATCGATCAGTTGAAGGTGAATCTGGCATAGGGTTATTCTTACGCCTCTAAGCCCAGCGGCGCGGCGCCTTTCAAGCCCGTTCTATCAAAATATTCAAAATCTGGAGTTAGAAATGCTTCACCGTAATGTTTGATCGCCACGAAATTGAGGAGACTCTAAGAAGGTACGTTGCGCTCAGGGAAGCAATCGATCTTGGGCGCAATCCGTGGACCGATTTATGTGATTTCTATACAGAGGATTGTGTCTACATAGACCCGGCATGGGGAAGGGTCGAGGGGCGCGAGTCAATAAGGGTATTCATGGTCGAGTCGATGACCGGTCTGGAAGACTGGAAGTTCCCCGTTGAGTTCACTGCAATCTCTGGAGATGATGTCTCAGTTAAGTGGCTGCAGATTCTCCCAGGTAGCCGCTCGGATGGCTCCCCCTATGTCCAGACCGGTTGGTCGCGCCTCGTGTACGCCGGAGATGGATTATTCCGGTATCAGGAGGACACATTGAACATGACTCACGTAATAGGGGATCTAACAGAGAGCGGTTGGCGCCCCGGCAAGGGTTTCCAAGCGCCTCCCACTAACCCAAATCGTGACTTCACAGTTCCAATTTGATGCTTGCGGGAGATCAAGAGAAGCTCAGTCGCTGAGTAGTTCCGAGAGGAGTCGAGCCAGTTCGACGGGTTGATCTCCTTGTATTGAGTGACCCGCTCCCTTCACTACTACGACATTGGCGTTAGGTTGCCTGCGGAGCAGTTCCGCTACATCTGCGTCATCGACGACGGGGGAGTCAGAGCCTCTAAAGAGCGAGAGGCGCACGCCAACTGCCTCGACGGCATCCCAGAGATCTTTAAATTCAGGTAACTCTGATCCCTCTGGGAGGTGGTTGCGGTCATATCTCCATCCCCATGTTCCATCGCTCTGAGGTGCAGCATTGTGTAGGACTCCACGCCTAAGCGATGACACCGAGCGCGTTGGGTTATAAAGAATGGTCCGCTCTAATAACTCATCAAAAGATTTAAACGACTCGGGTCCGGCGATGAACGCGGTAATCGCAGAGGCTTTCTCTTTATTGACTCCCGGAGTTATGTCGACGAGTACTAGTTCGCGCACAGTATGTGGGTGGCTTGCACAGAGCTCCAACGCGGTCAAGCCTCCTAGAGACATTCCAACGACGATGCGAGCATTCGGCGCCAACTTCTCGACGACGACACCGATGTCATATGCATTCTGCGCCGGCCAATACGACCTATCTTCACGCCAATCTGAGTGCCCATGCCCGGGTAGGTCTACGGCAATAGCACTACGCCCAAGGGCTAGGGCAACTGTGTCCCAAGTATGTGCATTCTGGGCTCCTCCGTGGATAAATACAATCTCCGGGTCTGAGTCTCCCCAGACAATCACTCCAAGTCTGCGACCTCCATCAACGTCGACAAAGACACGTTTAACAGGCGGGAGGAACTCAAGACTTAGCCCAACCTCAGAGGCGTTTTCATTTAAGAAACTGAACTCGTCATAATGGTGCTCCATCTCTGAAAACCTAGCCTCCCAAGCCCGCCAAGTTGCGCTATTTCTCCTAGCATCTAAAGCGATGAAAATATCCCCAGAGGCCTATCGCAGAGTCACCATCGCTGCTTGTTTGATGGTCGCGGTAATCATCGTTACGGGCGCTGCGGTCAGGCTTACCGGCTCAGGTCTTGGCTGCAGCTCATGGCCAAACTGCTCTCCTGGTCAATTAACCCCTAGAGACGCAACCTCCTATCACGCAATGATTGAGTTCATTAACCGCACCTTTACCGGCGCAGTCTCCATAGCCGTGATTGCCGCTGTACTCGGATCCTTCTTTAGAAGCCCACGCCGACGCGATCTCATATGGCTGTCGTTGGGCCTAGTAGCGGGCGTAATTGCACAGATAGTTCTTGGTGGAATAACTGTTTTAACTGATCTGCACCCTGCCGCTGTTATGAGCCATTTTCTGCTCTCAATGCTCCTCTTAGCTGATGCCGTAATACTTGTGGAGCGTGCTGGATATCCAGACGACCGCCGCAGCTACAAGCCTGAACTCAAATGGGAACAAAGGTTACCTTTGCTCCAATTCATATTCGTGAGCATTGTTGTAGTCGCAGGGACAGTAGCGACTAACTCGGGGCCACATGCGGGTGACCGGTCGGCGCGACGTTTCAATATCGTTCTCACAGATATTGTGAGAATTCATAGCATCGCCGCCATAATTCTTCTGATAACTCTTGCAGTCATCCTCTTTCTTTCAGCGAAAACTGGTGTGAGTTCTCGCAGAAGAAAAGATTTGACACTGCTTTTCGGCGCTGTTGTAATTCAAATGGCGATCGGCTACCTGCAGTACTTCACGGGCGTCCCGGCACTCATAGTCTCTCTACATATTGTGGGAGCAGTCCTAGTATTTGTTGCTTCACTGAGGTTTTTGCTTAGAACTAATAGGCAGATGCCCATGATCGCAATGAGTGCAGAGAACCGAGCGCAGGCAAATGAATTCGTCTCTAATTTTCGCGAGACAGGCAGCGTCCTATGACCTCATTTGCGATTCGTACAGAGGGCCTAGTACGTAGATTTGGCGAGACAACCGCCGTAGACGGCCTCAATATTGCCGTACCCAATGGAGAGATCTATGGATTCCTCGGACCAAATGGTGCAGGCAAAAGCACGCTTATGCGCATGCTCGTTACACTCCTGCTCCCTACAGCGGGTATAGCCGAGGTCGCAGGATTCAATGTTGTAACTGACCCGGATACCGTTCGCCTTCACATCGGAGTCGCTCTCCAGGACGCGTCGCTCGACTCGAAGCAGACTGGTTTAGAGATACTCAAATTGCAGGCGCGCCTATACGGCCTTAATAAGAACGAGACAGAGTCGAGACTCAAAGTTCTCTCTGGACTGATTGATTTGGGCGAGGCCCTCGATCGCAGGGTCGGTACTTACTCGGGTGGAATGAAGCGCAGGTTGGACCTCGCAGCGGCACTCGTGCATAACCCAGATGTGCTGTTTCTGGATGAACCAACAACAGGGCTTGACCCGGTTAGTCGCGCCGTGGTTTGGGGAGAGGTTCGCCGACTCAATGAGGAATTGGGGATGACCATATTCCTCACAACTCAGTATTTGGAGGAGGCCGATGAGCTTGCTCACCGTGTGGGGATAATCGATGCGGGCAAGATCGTCGCAGAGGGAACACCAGAGGCGTTGAAGCGTGGCGTCGGAAACGATGTGATTGTCGCAGATGTTGATCCGGCGCAAGGCGAGTTAGCCGTAACCTCGCTCGCATCTATCGGCGCCATCGACTCAGTGGAGGCCCACGCTGGAGAGATTACGGTGCGAACTGAGAACGGGTCAGCACTCCTAAGCCCTGTTGCGGTAGCACTGGCAGAGGTCGGTGTCTCCGTAAAGAGCCTGACCCTAAGGACACCAACACTCGATGATGTATTCCTCCAGATGACTGGGAGCCATATCGAGTCAGAGGCAACAGTAAAGGATTCGAAGTGAGCGCTTCTCAAGCAAAGACATCCCAGGGAATTGACCCAACTGTCATTAGAGCTCGAAGTGCTGGGAGCCTCTCTGATCTGATCTCGATTTCCGGTCGAGCGATACGTGCAATTCCGCGCGATCCAGAGCAGTTCATTCCGGCGATGCTCGTCCCTCTGTTCTTCTTCGTAGTCAACGTGGGGTCGCTTCAAAATATTGCAGAGTCAACTGGGGCCGTTGGAAATTTCAAGGCTTTCCAACTTCCAGTAGCGATCCTCTTTGCATCTACCGGTGTCTCTAGAGCTTCGGCGCTTGTGTACGACATTCAGGATGGATATTTCGACCGGCTTCTAATGACTCCGGTAAAGCGCCCCACTCTGCTTCTGGGCTTGCTGGCGGCTGATTTTGCAATGATTGTGGCGCTATGCATTCCAGTGCTCCTTCTTGGCACAATTCTAGGTGTGCACTTCGCTACAGGCTTCTTAGGTTTGTTTGCCTTCCTATTTATGGCAGGTTGCTGGGGCGTCGCCTTTAATGGTTTTACCTATGCCATTGCCTTAAAGACGGGAAGTCCTGCGGCGGTCAACTCCTCGTTCATTCTCTTCTTCCCGTTTGCATTCTTAACGACGAGTTTCTTGCCTAAAGAAGCGCTTACAGGTTGGCTAGCGACGATCGCAGAATGGAATCCTGTTAGCTACATGCTCGCAGGGCTGCGAGCTATTTTGAGCGGAGGCTGGGAGTGGGGAACCATTGGTACTGCCTTCTTCGCCATTGCACTCGTAGGAATTTTGAGCATGACTCTCTCGCTACTAGCGCTAAAGAGTCGTGTTAAGCGGGGCTGAACTACCAGAAGGAACTCTCCGCATCTAGGCCCCAGCGCTCAAAAGGGCCGACAGCAATAGGTTGACAGTTGCCGAAGCCTCGCCCGCCACCGGCTGGATCATCGACGATGACAAATGTATCTCGAATCTGATGAAGTTCTCTTGCTATCTCAGGCTCTCTGCAGTCGGCGATGCGTTCCCCTTCAACATTGAGGGGCCCTCGAAACTCCCCGTGATGATGACCTCTCCACCCAAAGTAGAGACCTGCTCCGAGATGAAAACCGGTATCTGTCGGGACCTCCAACGTAAAGGTACGGAGTTCACCTGTATTAGTTCGAGTCACGATCACTCCTCCAAGGAGTCTGCGATTTATTGAGTCGAATCTGAGACCGCTCAAATCGATATCGACAAGTGGAATCACCGTTCCATCTTCATGCTCTATCGCACCGGTTACCGTCTTATGAAGAGTCTGCCCAAAGCCCTCGACTTGAACGGTGTGCAAGAAAACGGCATATCTGGAACCATCAGAACGCTCAAACAAAATGGGGCTCCAGATCATTGCGAATGAGAGACCATCCAAAGGGTCATTCTTCTCAAGATCAGTAATGGGCTGACCGACGTCGTAGCGAACCCCCCAAGAGTGGTCACGTGTCGATATCCAAGTCTCGCTATTGATCTCCGTGCGGACTCCATCGAGTTCAAGCCATCCAGTTGGAACTCCTACCTGGTGATATCGAACAAGATCTGCGCTAATTCTCGAGGCGGGGGAGTTGCGTTGGTGTGTACGTTCCTCGAGTTGACAGGGAATCACTCCATCGAAACGTAGGTTAAAAGCTAACGACAAAACATCGTTTGGTTCGAGTGAGAAACGCACGCTTGAGAGCGGTTCAAGGATTTCATATCGAATTGGACCGATCGAGGTCTCGTCAAAATTTGGAGAGAGGCGACGACTTGCTCTCACCGTTAACTGTTCGCAGCCTCGCGAGACACCCGCATACCCATCCATAACATCACGGTTTGAGTATTTTCCCACTCCAAACCCAATCTGTATGGAGCCGTCCTTGGCCGCTGCCATAGCGCAGACCTTCTCTGTCCAGGCAAGGTCGGAGGTACCAATGACCACCTGCGTGTCAGTTATCTGGTGGGCGAACGATTCGTCGGCCCCTGTTAGTGGTCCAATGGGGTTCAAGTTCTCTCCTCAAGGCGGTGAGCGGGAATGCCGCAGCATTTCTAATCATCTTTACCGGTTTGGACGCCTGCCGGTGTGCTTGGGCAACACCGGGCGTGGCAGGCTGTTTATATGGATGACGCAAAGATTCTTGACTCCGCCGAAGATGCTGAGTTCAGAGCTCAAGCAAGAGAATTTCTAAGTGCTCACGCTGCTCTCAGGATGGGTACCGATCGCACGACGCTGCTCTCCACTGATGCCTCCAGAGAGGCAGAGCTTGCGCATATCGCTGCTGCAAGGACCTGGCAGAGAACCCTGTTCGATCACGGTTGGGCCGGTATTGCATGGCCTAAGAACTACGGAGGGCGAGGCGGCACGCGGGAGCAGGCCAAGATCTTTGCCGAGGAGGAGGTCCGTTACGAAGTAAATACAGGCGCCTTAAGTATCGGCCTTCAAATGGTTGGCCCGACACTTCTGGAGCATGGATCCGAAGAGCAGAAGCTGAAGTTCCTTCCCGAGATGCTCCGGGGTGAAGCGCTCTGGTGTCAGCTCTTCTCCGAGCCAGGAGCAGGCTCTGATCTTGCTGGCCTTACAACTAGAGCAGAACTAGATGGCGATGAGTATTTAGTTAATGGTCAGAAGGTCTGGACCTCAAGCGCTCACGTCGCCGACTGGGGGATGATGATTGCGAGAACCGATTGGGATGTACCTAAGCATCGAGGGATCTCATATTTCTTGATGGATATGCGCTCTCCCGGAATAGAGGTTCGACCGCTGGTACAGATCACAGGGTTCGCCCACTTCAACGAGGTTTTTCTCACCGACGTCAAAGTGCCGGCCGCCAACCTCGTCGACCAACCAGGTAATGGTTGGCGTGTTGCAAATACAACACTCTCCAATGAGAGAAACATGATCGGCAGCGGCTCAGGAATTTCATTCCAATCAATTCTCGAGCTAGCGCACTCACTAGATCGTGGTGATGACCCCCTCGTTCGTCAGGAGCTCGCTCATTCCTACACTCGCTTCCACCTTGTTTTGTGGTTGGCAGGAAGGGCACGCGCACGCGCGTCTCGGGGGGATCATCTCGGGCCAGAGGCGAGTGTTCTTAAATTATTGGCCAGTCAGAAGATGGCGGCTGATGGGGATCTGGTCATGGCGTTGCAGGGTGCTGGCGGAATGCTCAGATTAGAAGATGCTCCATTCGACGGAATGTGGCAGTCATATTTTCTGAATCAGTGGTCTGTGCGCATTGGTGGCGGAACAGAGCAGATTCAACGCAATGTTCTCGGCGAGCGGGTACTCGGACTGCCGAGCGAGAATCGCCCCGACAAAGTGCTGCCATTCAAGGACGTCCCTCGAAACTAAATTGCTACTTTTCTCCACCCTCTGCGGCCAGCTTCAGAGCAGCACACGCATCCTCAATATCAGTAGTCCGCCTGAATGGGGGAACGGCTTTTAGCAGTGCCCTACGGTAACTGCGTGTAGCTAATCTTGGATCAAGTACCGCTACGACACCGCGATCAGATCGGCGCCGCAGGAGTCGACCTGCGCCTTGGGCAAGGGTTAATGCTGCTGCTGGGATGTCAACTGTTGCGAACGCATCCTCACCCTCCGCCTCTGCGTATTCGCGACGCGCTGCATGCAGTGGTTCGGATGGAACGGGGAACGGTATCCGGTCTATTACCACCAGTACGCAGGCTGTGCCTGGTGCATCAATTCCTGCCCAGAATGTGCGAGTGCCTACAAGTATCGACCGCTCATCATCAATAAAGCGCCGTGTCAACTCTGCTGGTGCAGCATCTCCCTGAGCTAGAACAGTTACATCCAATTTTGAGTCACGAATTAGTGATGCAAAATGATCGACGTTGGCGCGTGATGTGCAGAGCACAAGAGCTCTGCCATCGCTGGCCTCGAGTAAACGTAGAAGGTGAGCACCACCCGCAGCGAGCCACTCGTCGCGATTGCGCGCGGGGTCTGGGAGCTTTGGATCTACAAAGAGTGTTCCTTGTTCGCGCCAGTCGAAAGAAGGGTCCACGGCAAGAGATGCATAACCGACTCCGGTTGAGCGTTCCGGGGGTTCTCCCTCCGCTAACGGCGTCCCTGGGGGATCACCCCATGAACCTTCATCGCTAGTTGGGTCTAAGCCGAGCGCTGCCGCAAAGTCGCGATAGGGCGCCTCGCCCCCAAGGGTCGCTGAGACGAAGATACAAGGCCGTGTTGAGAGCAATGAAATAGCCATCGGGGAGCCGACCTCGAGGGGAGCAAGACGTAGTCGGATACTTGGCCCGTCTCCGTCTACCCAGACAACATCCGTGGCTGTAGCCCCTGCCATGCGCCGAACTGTCTCTATCCGGGTTGCAGCGAGACGATTAGCTCTCTTGCTCTCGGGGTCATCTGATTTACTCAAGCCCGCCTTGGCGGTTGCGAGGTACTCTCCAATGGATACCAGTGTGCCTTGAACCGGCACGAATGCTTCACCGGTGAGGCGCTCGCCCTTATGTTGGTTGAGGAGAGTCTCCAAATGCTTCTCTATGGTCTTCAGATTCTTAACCATCGCCTGAGTGGCACCATGCTTGCCTAAGAGCGTGGCGAGGCGGCCGATAGCGCTTGGGCTGAGATCTGCTCCGAATGATCGCGTTGCGGCCTCTGCGAGGGCATGAGCCTCATCCACGATCAGTATGTCGTGGTCGGGGAGAACATTGCCCTCGGCCCCAATATCTAGGCACGCAAGTGCATGGTTGACGACAACGATCTCAGACTCAGCAGCGCGGGTGCGCGCCTTCTCTGCAAAACAATCGATCCCATCTGAGCATTCATTTGCCCCTGGGCATTCTTGGCCAGTGCAGGAGAATGCAGCCCACGAAGAATCTGGGATGGATCCTGGTAACTCGGCCCGGTCCCCAGTGGGTGAAGACTCAGCGAAGCCTCGAACCGTGTTTAAGTCTTCAGCGAATGAATCGCCGGGGCGCTGATCGAAGAGTGTCTCAGGTGCATCTGCAGTCCGGATCTTCGAGAGACAGACGTAGTTAGCTCGCCCCTTTAATGCTGTCGCAGTGAAGGGAATATTGGTTGCGCTCGCCAACTGTGGGAGGTCTTTCCCAATCAATTGATCCTGAAGTGCAATGGTTGAGGTTGCTACTACTACTCGCAGACCCGATGCTATTGCTGGCACTAGGTATGCGAGGCTTTTGCCCGAACCTGTTGGCGCCTCAGAGACTAAGTGGTGCCCAAACCGGATGGCCTCGGATACAGCGGTAGCCAAATCGCGTTGCCCCGGTCGGTCCTCGCCTTTGAGCGCTACCACAGCCTCTGCGAGAAGGGTTAGCGAGTCTGCGCGCCATGTTTCGTGAGAATCAGATTTTGCATCGTTCGAAGTCTCAGATGTGCTCATTTCGAGCCAACATTAGGCGTAGCGAAGGACGCGTACCGCTTCCCCGACTAAAAATTTTGACTACGGAATACTGAAACCGCTTGTCGAGGATGCGGCTCCATTGCCTATGGAGTTGATGGCTCGTACTTGATAATGACAAGTATCGGCCGAGGTTGAAGAGCACGCAGCGAACGAGGCACTAGTTGAGGTGCTCCCGATGGAAATCCAAGAGCCCCAAATGCCGCCATTCAGTGAAACCCTGTACTCATAGTCAGTGATAGTTTGCGAGAGTGCTGGCGCTGTCCAAGCAAGGTCGGCGTCTCCGGTGCCGGTGTTGAGTACTGCAGTAAATCCAGTAGGCGCGCCCGGAGCACTAGCCGCCTCGGCGGTATCTGAGTCTGACCTTGACGCCCCAATCAAGTTCACTGCGCGTACTTCCACGGCGCAGGTATTCCCGGCACCGCAGGAGATAGTGAGATTCGTGCCGGTTCCACCCAAGGATGACCAACTGGTGAATGCACCTCCATTGATGGAGTAATGAGTTTCGTAGTCGCTCAATGCAGGAGTCCCCGAATCTCCTGGGGCAGTCCATGAGGCATCAACTGTGCCCGAGGTAGTCCCAGTGACGACTGTCATTGCAGTCGGTGTGCCAGGAACGGAGGCGGCATCTGCCGAGCCGGCGTCTGCGCCTGACTCTCCTATTGCATTGACGGCGCGTACCTCAACATCACAGGTATTCCCTGCACCACAAGAGATAGTGCGAGTAATGCCGGTACCGCCAGTAGAGGACCAAGCACTAAAAGTAGATCCATCCACCGAGTAGCGCGTCTCATAGTGGGTCAACGCTGGTGAGCCGAGAACGGCTGGTGCGGTCCATGAAACATTGACTGTCCCCGAGGTTGATCCTGTGACCACTGTTGTGCCTGTCGGGTCGCCGGGGAGCAGGGCGCCAACCGCAGATGCAAAACCTGTGAGTGTGCTTTTATTGTCATCTGCATCAACGGTCTGCATGCGAACAAGGCAATTAACTCCACCTGTACATGCAATGCTTGCAGAGTGCGGGTACACACTGATCGTGTCAAGAGTTATCTCTTCGTCTGGGTCGGTAATCCAACTACCGGCGCTACCACAGGATGCCTCGCAGGTATAGAAGCGATAAGCCCTAGCTGAGGCGGGCCCTACACCGGTCTCAGCTGCTCCACTAAATGTGACAGCGATGAGGTTTTCAGTTGAACCGGTAGCGGCTGATACTGCTGTTGGGGAGAATGGAGCAATAGCGCGATAGATCCAGGGACTTACCCCGCCGCGCGTGTTGGTAGAACGAACTCTGTACGAGCAGGTGCGTTGAAGAGCACCGCAATCATCGGCGAGGCTCGGGGTTGCACCAATCACAACAGTTGTCGACGCGCTCCAAGTACCTGTATTTGAATTACAGAGGTTTAAACAAGATTGGACGTCGTAATCGTCATCAACCAACCCAACGGTTGGGGGTGACCATTCGACCAGTGTGTCGGTGGCTCCCGCAGATGCCCCAGATGTCTCCGGGTGTGTAGCGGTGACAGAGACGACTAAATTTTTAGGCGCTCCAGGAGTAACGCGCAACGCTGCCGAGTTCGACCATGGACCTGCACCAATACCGTTTACAGCTTTCACTCGGTACATACACGAAGTCCCGCCGGTGCAAGATGATGAAGCTGTATATGTAGGCCCTGCCTCACCGCTAGAAACTGCGACCCAAGACCCGCCATCGATTCGCTTCTCTACCGAGAAAGTTGGGGCGAGACCGCCGCTGCGGCTAGGGGTTTTCCAAGTAAGGTCTACGTCAGAGAAGTCTGTGCTAACTGCGCGCAAGCTGCGAGGTGCCGAGGGTACTGTCCAAACAATTCGAGCCTCCGCACTAGCGGCACTAGTCCCGGCAGAGTTTTTTGCAGAGATTTTGTAAGCACAGATATTCGGAAAGGTCTCGGTGCAGGTTTTAGTTGCGCGCAGAGCAACCGAATTAGTTGGTGTTGCGGCAGAGAAGGTGCCGGTTACTCCACCGACAACAGGTGCACTGGCGACCATGTAGGTTGTGAGCCCACCACCCAAATCGGCGGGCGCTATCCAGGTGAGTTTCACCTCTCCGACTTTCGGCCCTGGGACTGCAGCCGGTGATGTTGGCGAACCGGGAGTCGTAGATGCGCCGGCGATGCTCGCCGCAAACAGAATGATGCCTGTACCTATGAGCGTTGCAAGGCCGATGACCAATCTCGAGAAACGCCTAAGCCTCTTTTGGCTATTCACCACAACGCCCCCATTATATGTGTTCCTTGAGCCTCTAACCCCTCTTTTCTACCACTTAGAGTGGGGGGATGCAAGGGGCAGGGATTAATACTGCATAATTATTAGGTCTGAATTATTACTTCTAATACATAATCAGTTCTTGCTCGACTCCGCACCTCTACTGGCTTCTCCTGCACCGTTACCTTTTGAGCAAGATTTCTGGGCTCTCCAGCCATCCGGAGGCCCGGCAATGAAGGTTGTCGTTGGCCCTAGAGTGTCAACAACCAGCAGCAGCGGGGCTGAGTTCTCGCTGATGAGTTCTCTAATGGAGACCCAAGGAATGAACCCGACCAATCCAGAGCCGCGTAACAGAGACTCGGGAGAGATTCCCGTAGAGATGGATGCTGTTGTAACGCGTCTCGGCGAGCGAATGGTGCTTGGCGAGGGAATGCTTGCCTCGCCAGATCAATTCATCAAGGCTATGGCCGTAAGCCCAGATGGCTTCTCAATCTGGGATGCGGTGCGTTCAACTGATGGCTCGATCCGTGATTTTGAGTTCAGGTTTATGAACTCAGCGGCCGCAGAGATGCTCAGGAGGTCTGCATCCGATTTAGTTGGGCGTCTCTGTTCTGATGTTTTCTCGGAGTCTGCTGTTCATCTAATCGCTCGCTGGGGCGATGCTATAGAGCGCGCTGGGCAATTTCATGAGGAGATTGCAATCTCTATTAGAGGAGAGAAGCGCTGGATCCATCAGCAAGTCCTCTCTATCGGAGAGGCTGTCGTCGTAGTGAGTCAGGATGTCACTGAACGACGTTTGGCGCAGAAAGCTTTAGAGCGTATGGCACTGCACGACCCACTCACTGGGTTACCTAATCGCGCACTTGCTGCGGACAGGATTGGTTGGTCGCTTGCACAGCAGAGGCGAGTGGGTGGAGTAACTGCTGTCATGTTTGTTGATTTAGATCACTTCAAGCGTGTTAATGACTCTCTGGGCCATGCAATTGGAGATCACGTTCTTGTAGAGGTTGCATCACGCATTCGAGGAGCTGTCCCTGCAGAGGCTGTAGTCGCCCGACTTGGAGGCGATGAGTTTTTGATTTGTGCTCATCTTCCGAGTGCTGAAGCGGCGATCGTCATAGCGGAGCAAGCACGTAAAGCTCTCGACGAACCTATCCGTAAGGCCGGTCGCAGCATAAATATCTCTTGCTCTATAGGTGTTGCATGCGCATCTAGCTCACGCGAACCAGAGGAACTGATTCGTAACGCGGATCGCGCCTCTTACGAGGCGAAGCGCAATGGCCGGTCAAGAGTCTCACTATTTGATGAGGAAATGCGTGATCGCATTAGCGATGATATGCACATAGAGTCTGAGTTCAAAGCCGCTCTTGTCGAGGGTCAACTCGAGATTCATTATCAACCAATAGTGGATACCCGCACCGGTAGGGCATCAGAGTCTGAGGCGCTAGTCAGATGGCGCCACCCTAAACGCGGACTGCTTTATCCAGATTCCTTTATCGATGTTGCTGAAGAAACCGGCCTTGTGGTCCCACTCGGCGACTGGGTCGCTGCTGAGGCTGCTCGACAATTATCTGAATGGGATCACTCCGAAACTCCGATTGATCGCGTATGGATAAATATGAGTGCGGCGGAACTCGCCCACCAAGGGTACGGCGAGAGAATGTCGAATTATGCAGTGATGAACGGGCTCGCAACTTCGCGAATTGGGGTCGAACTCACCGAACGCGTGCTTCTCGATGAAGCTTTAGAGGCTGGCGGAGAGTTCACTGACCTTGCAGGAAGGGGTTTCCCTATCGCCATAGATGACTTCGGTGTTGGGTTCTCCTCGCTTCGGTATCTGCATGTGCACCCCGTCCATACTCTGAAGATTGACCGAGCGTTCGTCAGTACCGTTGACCTGGGCCCACGAGAAACCGCGATACCAAATGCTGTGGTACGTCTCGGTCACGGACTTGGTTTTCGGGTCACGGCAGAGTGCGTGGAGACCAGGTCCCAAGCTGCTCGCTTGATTGAGCTTGGCTGCGATCATTTGAGTGGGTATTTATTTGCGCCGCCAACAACACCCGACGAATTTGCCCAGGCAGCCTCAGAGGCAGAGGCTGTCTTCGCAGAGCTATAGAACTTGCGCTCAGCATGCGGTGGGGGATAATGGCGCCATGGAAGTACACCTCCTCGACGGTACCTACGAACTCTTCCGCCATCACTTTGCACTGCCCTCAAGTATCAACGCTGAGGGTATCGAGATCGCAGCGGTTCGCGGTGTCCTCAACTCTGTAGTGACGATGCTCGATGAGGGAGTTACACATATCGCCGTAGCTACTGACCATACGGTTGACTCTTTTCGAAACGCCATGTATGCAGGGTATAAAACCGGAGAGGGTTTAGAGGAGGAGCTATTCCTGCAGTTCGCCATTCTTGAAGATGCACTCAGCTCATTGGGAGTATGCGTCTTGGCCATGACCGAGTATGAAGCAGATGATGCAATGGCATCGGCTGCGCGAATCGCAGGCATGGATGAGCGTGTCGCGCGAGTCCATATCTGTACCCCAGATAAGGATCTTTCTCAGTGCGTAGAGGGAGATCGCATCGTTCAGGTCGATCGTCGTAGAGGGGAAATACGGGATGCGGATGGGGTCCGTGCCAAATTTGGAGTCTCTCCGGAATCGATCCCTGATTGGCTTGCCCTTACCGGCGATACAGCAGACGGATTCCCAGGCTTAAAAGGTTGGGGAGCGAAATCCTCGGCACTTGTACTTGAAGAATATCTACACCTTGAGAACATCCCTCGCGACCCATCGCAGTGGACGGTGCAGGTTAGGGGAGCAGCAAGACTCGCCGAGACCTTTGATGCCTGTTTCGAAGATGCGCTCTTATTTCGCGATTTGGCAACGCTGAGATACGACGCGGTCTCGAGTGGCGTAGACGATTGGGTATGGACTGGCCCGCGCAGTGATTTTCAAAGTTGGTGCGACCGTCTTGGAGTAGGTCGATTATCGCAGCGTGTTGAAAGCATTTTGAAGCAGCGGTAATCCTCTGATACCGATGTCAGCTCTCTTCTAGCCGAGACTTCGAATCAATTCTGGTGCATCTGGTGCATCCCTACGTTGCTGAAACTGCACCCTAGATACAACACCGCTCGGCCCTGCGAATGTGGCCGCAGCACTTGTGGGCAGATCCCGGAGATCCAGTGCTTCGTTCCCAGAGATAAACGCTCTAGCTACATTCTCCGAGAGGGCGCAACCGATTGGTGCTACCCCCACAGTGGGAATCTCGGAGAGTAGATCGAGAGACTCAAATATCTTTGGGGTTACAAAAACTCGCCCTCCCCCTGAAACGACAATCGGTAGAAGGACGCAGACGGGGTCAAGTGCGGCAACCTCCACCGCACCAATTACGCGTATCGGTAATGACTCCTCTCGCAGTGACCTGCTGAGATTGTTGTCGTCACCGGTTCGCATTACAACGATTTTACGCCCCGGAGAGATCTCTGCCAGAGAGCTCATGGTCTGTGACCATCCAAGACTCAAAACAGGCCGTTCGTCTGACTCTAAATAGGAGTGAAGATAAGAAGCCGTTGCATCATTCCTGATCTGATCCCAGGTATCCCACGCCACCATACGGGGCTCCATAGAGCCGATGACCCGGCTACATACCCACCAGAGTCTTGCCGAGTAAGGGTGGTAGGAGAGTAATCTTCTGCACGCCACGACGAGCCCAGCAGGGTCGTCATCAAAGTCGGCTAAGCAATCGATGGCCTCAAGTAAAAGCGACTCCTCGTCGAGTCCCCTTGTCCAGCGTGCAATAGCCCTAAGGCGTTCGAACGGTTGCACCTTCTCCGGCTCTTTCCTACGCCGGCTTTGGCTCTTTTGGAAGACCCAACACTCGCTCGCCAACGATGTTGCGCATCACTTCATCGGTGCCGCCGGCGATCCTCATTCCGGGTACTCCTAGAACAAACTCGTTCCACGCGTAGGTTCCCCATTCGCCAGTATCTGCAATCATTCGCGGTCCGAGCATCTCACCTAATAGTTGTGAGATGAGCGACATATTCTCGGTAAGCGCCAATTTCGCGATTGACATTTCTGGACCCGGGAGTTGCCCGAGGCGGATCTTTGCCATCGCCCTTAGGTTTGTAAATCTTGCGACACTGCCACGGATGTATATGTCAGCTAGACGCTGCCTAGTAATCGGATCATCTGCGCATCCAAGGAACTTCGCCAACTCGATGAAGCGTGTCATGCTCATTGTTCCGACACCACCACCGCCGCCACCAATAGCCGCTCGCTCATTCATCAGAGTAGTGAGAGCAACACTCCAACCGCCATCGACATCACCGAGGAGGTGAGATGTTGGTACCCTCACTTCGTCGAAGAAAACCTCGTTAAAGGAAGCACCTCCGGTCATCTGTCGTAGAGGACGGATCTCAACCCCTGGGGCATGCATATCGACGAGGAGCATGGTCAGTCCTCGATGCTTGGGCTTCTCCGGATCAGTGCGCGTGATGATCTCTCCGATATCAGAGTAGTGAGCACCAGAGGTCCAGACTTTCTGGCCAGTGACAATCCATTCGTCACCATCAAGAACAGCCTTTGTTTGAATACCCGCGAGGTCAGATCCAGCAATGGGCTCCGAAAAGAGTTGGCAGCCGACTATGTCGCCGCGATGCATTGAGCGTAAATATCGCTCACGCACCTCAGGTATTGCATGAGCAAGGATCGTTGGCGCGACCATTCCAAGGCCTATCCCAAACATCGATTGATTCGGAGTTGCGTACTGGCTAGATATTTCTCTGTAGGCGCGTTCGTGCGCTGCACTCAGGGATGATCCACCATACTCAGATGGGCCAGTTATCCAACCAAATCCAGCATCAAATTCACTCGCCTTAAATGCTTTTGCTTCGGCTAACTCGATCGCCTCCTCTTCGGGAGATTTCTCCTCTAGAACTCCGACTCGATCGTCGCCCTTACCCCACTCGAATGCTTCATCGGATCGGCGCTCAAACTGGGTGTCTAAGAACGCAGTAGCGGCAGATTTAAAATCTTCAATTGATGGATTCGTATCGACAATTGTCATGGTGTCTCCGATTTGGGAAGAGTAAATATCTTTACGAACGTTATTGCTAGAGAACGTGGTTGCTAGAGAAAAGGTTACAGGCTTTCGGTATTGAGGCTTGGTGCTAGCGATTCTCAGGCTTTGTTAGTAAATCCAATCTGCACAGAGCGAATTTTAGGGGAGTGTTGATGGATAATCGCTGCCTGGTTCGCTAAGCAGAGCAGTAAGAGTCGAGAGTGCTTTGGCGAGAGGAATCTTCCTTAACTCTCCAGCAAGCTTCAGATTTCCAGCGTCAATTGCCTGCTGTGCATTCATTCTTCCGTTGGCGATCTCAATTGCTGTCTCTTGCCCGAGGTGAATCGAGATATCGCAGTCAAGACCCTCTGAAACTGAGATATGCCCTTCCTTGAAGGAGACCGTATACATCCAGAGCCCTCGTATCTCGACACCGAGCCGGAGGGTCAATTCAGGCGGCACATGACCCTCGCCAATCTGCGCAGCACGTGCCGCGAGCGTCTTAGGATTTAATAGGCTTCTCACGCTCCTCACCTTACCCATACAAGCCCTGAGCATCGGGCTCAACGGCCTCGACCTAATTGGCGCTCATCAAGATTCAGAGAGCATGTGCCCATGCGCCGTATCCTTGAAACACCATGCCTCTAGATAAGACGACCGCCAATCCAAGGGAACGACAGGCCACCCCTAAATTGCCTCCGAGCCTTTTGGAGGCGGGGGCGGCAGCGGAGGCGCGTGTGGTGGCGTTACTCACAGAAGAGATCGAGCGTTGGAGCGGAATCGACGCCAATTTACGTGAGCCGATCGAGGCTTTGAAAAATTTGGTGATTGCTGGCGGTAAACGACTACGCCCTGCCTTCTGTCATTGGTCATTCATTGGTGCCGGTGGGTCACCAGATGACGCTGCAATGATTGATGCGGGAGCGGCACTCGAGTTGCTCCATAGTTTCGCTTTGATTCATGACGATGTGATGGACGGGTCTGACAGGCGAAGGGATCTCCCGGCTGTACACCGTCATTTTATGAATCGTCACTCCGAGGCTTTGTGGAATGGTGAAGAGCGGCGATTTGGTGAGGGTGCAGCGATACTCATTGGGGACTTTGCCTTTGTTTATGCCGATCGGCTAATGGCGGGTTGCTCTCCAACTACACGCGAAATTTACAATGAACTCAGGCTCGAACTCTGCGTTGGCCAGTACCTTGACCTGCTTGGGACTGCAGCGGGGGAGCGCAACGCTGAGAGGGCCAGGCGTATCGAGTGGTACAAGTCTGGGAAGTACACAGTTGAGCGCCCGTTACATCTAGGGGCTGCCCTAGCCGGCCGCTATGACGAGCTAGCGGAGGATCTATCTGCCTTTGGTCTGCCCCTGGGTGAAGCTTTTCAAATGCGTGATGACATCCTGGGAGTCTTCGGAGATGCTGCGGTCACAGGAAAACCCGTGGGCGATGATCTGAGGGAGGGCAAATTAACCCCGCTCATCGCCTATGCCTCCGAGCGTGCAGATGCTTCTCAGGCCAAACTTTTAGATCGCGTCGGGGCGCCCGACCTACATGACGAAGAGATCGAGCTGCTCTCTGCACTCCTGATCGAGACGGGGGCAGTAGATGCAGCGGAGGCCTCGATCAAACGCTTAGTTGCTGAGAGTATGGAGGCGCTATCTCAAGTTGATATCACCGAAGAAGCGCGCCACGCTCTCGGGGAATTAGGGCTCTTCGTAGCTTGGCGAGATCGATAATTGAGTTGAAAACGGCATTAGTCATGTTTGTAACCCATAGGCCGTTACTATTCGACGATAATGCCCCTGATAATGCCGATAACAACGCCGAAAAATAGTGCCGACGACAATGCCTGAGCCGCTTAACTCCGCGATACGCGTTCGCGGTCTCAAGAAGCAATACGGATCTCGCAATGCGGTAAACGGCATAGACCTTGAGATCGGAGTCGGAGAGGTCTTCGGAATCCTCGGACCCAATGGTGCTGGCAAGACAACGACCGTTGAGATTTTAGAGGGTTATAGAAAACCTGACTCCGGCACCGTAGAGGTTCTAGGGCTTGATCCATGGGGCCAAGGTGACGCACTAAAACCTCGCATCGGCGTGATGCTTCAATCAGGGGGTCTATCTCCAGGGCTAAAACCATTAGAGACTCTGCGTCTTTATGCCGCCTTCTACCAGTCTCCTGATGAGCCAAAACGTCTTCTCGATTTGGTGGGCCTCAACGACTCAGCTCAAACTCCGATACGTCGGCTCTCTGGTGGGCAGTATCAGAGGCTCTCTCTTGCATTGGCTCTAATTGGGCGGCCTGAATTGCTTTTCTTGGACGAACCCACCGCCGGCATGGATCCACGAGCTCGTGCAACTACTTGGGAGATTATCCAAGCACTCTCAGAACAAGGTGTGACGATTGTACTGACGACGCACAATCTCGCCGAGGCTGAGACCCTCTGTGGGCGTATTGCAATTATTGACAAAGGAAGTGTCGTTGCCGAAGGTAGCCCTGGCGAATTAACCGGGGCGGTAATCCGGTCCGAGCTCGTATTTACAAGCACCCCAGGTTTAGATACCGAAACTCTTCAGAGATCACTTGGAGTTAGAGCCGAGATGTGTAGAGAGGCCACCAGCGGCACCTATGTAGTTGAGGCCCCGACCAGCACTGAATTGGTGCGTGCCGTTGTGAATTTCCTCCACGAGGTCAATGCACCCTTGTTCTCACTCGCTACTGGGCAAGCAACTCTTGAGGATGTTTTTCTTCAATTAACGGAGGAGACACCGTGAAAGCGCGTGGAGTTATCGCACAAGCACGCGCTGAGACCACGCTAGGGCTGCGTAGAGGAGAGAGCCTGGTAGTGACAATTGGAATACCAGTCGGGGTGCTTCTGTTTTTTGGCAAGGTGCAGACTGTTTCAGTTGTTGGAGACCCCCTGACATTTCTGGTCCCTGGTGTACTAGCGCTCGCAGTGATGTCGAGTGCAATGGTCAGCCTTGGTATTGCGACGGGCTTCGATCGTCGATACGGAGTGCTTAAGCGACTCGGCTCCACACCGTTGACCCGCTCTGGGCTACTTGCAGCCAAAACCCTCTACGTATTGGCGATTGAGACCATTCAATTATCTGTACTAATTGGTGTCGCACTACTTTTGGGGTGGCGAGCCGGTGGCGGGATACCGCTTGCGTTCTTGTTTCTCCTGATAGGAACCATTGCTTTTGCCGGTCTCGGGCTCTTGCTTGCAGGAACTCTCCGAGCAGAGGCCAATCTTGCTCTAGCAAACGGCCTCTACTTGGCCCTCTTATTCCTAGGAGGGATGGCGTACCCCTTAAGGAGGCTTCCTAGCCCTGTTAGAAGCTTCGCCGAACTGCTTCCAGCTGCGGCCTTGGCTGAGAGTGTGCGCGGCGCACTGCACTCACCAATGGACGTCCCCGTGAAGAGCGTTGTGGTTCTGGTTGTGTGGGCAATCCTGCTGCCAGTCCTGGCTGCCAAACTTTTCCGCTGGGAAGAATAACTAAGCACTATAAGAAGCGCTAGAAATCGGACCTAGATTCCTCGTACTAAACCCTCGACTGCAAGGTTTAGTTCACTGGTATTTGGTCTTCCATACCACCGCCGGATAATCACACCTGATTTGTCAATCAGAAACGTTTGTGGCGCAGCGCGCACTCCATAATCTTTTGCAACAGTTCCCTTTGCATCAAAACCTAATTGCCAATTAGCGCCCTCTGAATCTGCAAACTGGAGAGCGTCTCTGCGAGTGTCTTTGAAAGTAATGCCGACCATTGAGAGTTCCTCAAGAGAATATTGCTTGCGGATGCTCTTCAATTCGGGGAACTCTTCGCGACATGGGATGCACCAGGAGGCCCAAAAGTTCAAGAGGGTAGGTGCAGCGTTAGAGATACCTACCCCGACACGATCGCCGGACCTCAGGTTAGGAACGAAAAAGGGGGGAGCCGTAGAACCGACAACTGCAACCCCTGGGACACTTGGTCGGAGATCCACTGAGGTACTAGACGGAGGGAGCCTCGAGGCTGTGGTAGGGGCGGCTATTAAGCCGTTTGGGTCGGGAGATCCAGCAGTGACTGCAGAAGTTACTCCCCATAGAACCAAAGCTCCGAGAGTTGCAAATAGGAGCACCCTCGGTGAAATCCTCCCAGCATTATTGCCGGAGCAACGCTTCCTAGCCCAGCGCATTGCGGACGAGAACATCAACCGCGACCATCGCGAAGAGAATCGCTAAGTAGGTATTCGAGAACATGAAGAATTTAATTGCGCTCTCAGGTGTCATCCCTCGCATTAGGCGGAATGCAAGACCAACAAAGAGGGATCCAAGAATGAAAGCTGAGGCCGTATAGATCCAGCCGACTGTCCCGGTGAGTTGCAGCGAGATGGATGCGAGAGCCACAAGGACCGAGTAAATAAAAATCTGCTGCCCTGCGACTTTGAGGCCTTTAACAACAGGGAGCATGGGTATCCCCGCCTTGGCATAGTCGTCTCGATAGCGAACCGCTAGCGCCCAAAAGTGGGGGGGTGTCCAGAGAAAAATGATCAAAAATAGCAACCAAGGTGCAATTGCTAATGAACCAGTTACCGCCGCCCAGCCAACTAGTGCTGGGACCGCACCTGCTGCTCCACCAATGACAATGTTCTGTGGGCTGCGCGGCTTGAGCCAAATTGTGTATACAAAGATGTAGAAAAGCATTGCGCTAAGAGCCAACGCTGCAGAGAGAACATTGGCAGTAAGCGAGAGCCAGATAAAGGCAATCACCTCCAATGTAAGGCCAAAGATAAGGGCAGCATTTGGAGAGACCTCGCCCATAGGGAGGGGGCGTCCATGTGTGCGCTTCATTATCTGATCTCGATCGCGCTCGATGTAACAGTTCACCGTGTTTGCTCCACCAGCGGCTAATGCGCCGCCTAGCAAGACCGAGAGCATTAGCCCGAGCGAGGGGAGACCGCCCTTAGCGAGAATCATGGAGGGGAGAGTTGTAACCAGGAGAAGTTCAATCACGCGCGGCTTGGTGAGCATGAAGTAGATGCGAAGTTTGTTGAGCGCCCCAGTTTGTTTGACTTTGCCCATGGGCTCTCGGGAGACTTCGTCTAATGCCTGAGGGCTCTCTGGCACTGCTGGGTTTGGTTCGTAGAGTGCTGACATCGAGGTTAAAACTAGTCGGGGCTTCCCCAAAACTTGCTAAGCGACCCAAAATCGACACGAGGCAGGTCGATATCGCTAGCAAAGGTACAGTTCCGGCCATGCCCAAAGCAGCGCGGAGCGCAGAGACAGACCCAAAACTTGCAATCAGAATGATGGCCGACCGCATTCTCGTTATTCCGTCTCGAGAGGCAGGAGAGCGTAAATCGCGCTCTGGGATATTGATCCCAGCAACAGCGAATGTAGACCGGCGACTCGTCTGGGGCGAGGTCAGTCAAGTGGGGCCGACGGTCAGAAACGTTGAAGAATCTGACTCTGTTTTGTTCGCCCCAGATGCCGGGTTTGAGGTTGAGATACGCGGAGACGACTATCTAATTCTCCGCGAACGCGACGTACATGCCGTTGCATCTGGTCGCGAGGGCGGGCAGACCGGGCTCTATCTGTAAGACGCTTTATTTGTTTGGGCCTGTGGTTGTTCTTGTCGCCCCGAGAACAATTTTTGTCTCAGAAGGATGGCGTAGCGGAGCAGGTGTCGACTCAACTCGAGCATCTAAATAAGCGGCCATCTGCTCATAGAGAACTTCACCGACCATAAGCCGAAGTTCGGGTGCCATTGATTTGTAGACAGGTTCTGCGCCAGAGAATGCCGCTGCCTCTTCGGTACACCACCACGCAAACTCCTCTCCGCCTTCACCCCATCCATGACGAGCGAACTCGGTGATGCGATGGTGAACAACCCCATCATCTGCATCCTCATCAAACTCTTCGATAGCGCGCAGGGGTACCTGCCAACAAACCTCAGGCTTAACAGTTGAATGGTGAACATCGTTACGCATTGCATGAACGTGGAGTGCGCATCCAGCGCCGAGTTCGAACTCGGGCCGGTTTAGAAAGACGCAGGCCCCATCAACGAGTCGTGTCTGCCAATCATCCTTACCATTCTTCTTTGAAATACCCTTTTTAAGGCCAACACTCGAGTGCTGCCAAATTTCAGGGTCTAGTTCAAGAGCAATCTTCTCAATTTTGCGGCGGTCTTTTTTGTCAGAGAAGTGCGCTCCGTATGAGCAGCATCCCTGTGACATCTCAGGCGACTTCTCGTTTAAGACACCTTGGCAACCGGAGCCGAAGATGCATTGATGCGATGAGACAAGGTAGGTGACGTCAAAATGCCAGATGTGCTTCTTGCGCTTGGGGTCGTTGAATACAACCCACTCTCGTGTTGGACCAGTCATTACGTAACCTTCCTAATTCCAGGCGTCCCCGCCATATCAAACCAAAGTTCGCCTACGGCTAGTAGGCCTCTCCAAAACTGCTCTAGAACTATTCGTTCATTCGGTGCATGGATGTTGTCATCTGGAAGCCCAACTCCTAGAAACACAACTGGTGCTTCGAGTACTCGCCCAAGAGCCTCCTCCGGGCCACTCCCTCCCTCTCGAACCAAATATGGAGCCTTACCCCAGACCTTCTCGATCGAACGAGAGGCAGCCTGCACCGCTGGATGGTGAATAGGGGTAAGCGCTGGTGAGACTCGCCCCTCCTCCCATACCTCAACCTCGACCCCTTCTGGCATTAGAGGGTGAAGCCACGCGTGGAACAACTCAGCAATTCGATCTGGATCCTGGTTGGGTACAAGGCGAAAAGTAATTTTGATGTTGGCAGTTGAGGGCACGATGGTCTTTACTCCGACTCCGCTGTAGCCGGATGTGATTCCGACGACATCGGCAGTAGGCCGACTCCCAGTCCGCTCGAGCGTGCTTCGCCCTGTCTCTCCTATCAAGGGTGCCCCGCCTGCCGCTCTGCGGAAATCAGCCTCGTTGAATGGAAGCGCCTCCATAGCGAGGCGCTCTTCAGGAGAGATTTCGAGGACAGAGTCATAGAACCCAGGGATCGCAACTCTTCCATTTGAATCATGCAGCGACGCGACGATCTCGGCAGCTAGATGGGAAGAATTTAAGACCGCTCCACCGAATACCCCAGAATGTAAATCTGTACTCGAGGATCGAATATGTACGTCGAAGCCTGCAAGACCGCGCATACCGATACACATAGAGGGCTCGCTGATCGAGAGCATCCCGGTATCAGAGACGATTACGGCATCGCAATAGAGGAGCTCCTTATTGGAGATAAGAAGGTCCTCGAAGTTTGGGCTTCCGAATTCCTCCTCACCCTCAATCACAAATTTGATATTGATTGGGAGTACACCGTCACGAGATAAAAGAGCACGCACAGCCTCTAGGTGGTACAGCACCTGCCCCTTATCATCTACCGATCCTCGAGCAAAGAGTTGACCTTCCCTCTCTGTTGCTTCAAAGGGAGGGGAGTCCCAATCAGACTCCGGGTCTACAGGCTGGACATCGTGGTGACCATAAACAACGACGGTTGGGGCCTCAGGGCCGGCATGTAACCAATCTCCGTACACACTGGGATGCAGCTGCGTCTCTATGAGGTGAACATTCTCCAATCCAGCCTCGCGCATCTGCCCGGCGCACCACTCTGCGGAGCGCCGAACATCGCCTGAGCGGCCAGGTTCACAGGAGATCGAAGGTATCGCTATCCAATCGCTGAGACGTTCAATAATTAGGTCACGGTTCGATGAGATGTATTCCGAGAGTTGCAGTTCTGACATATGGTGCGAGCGTAGTGCGCCATCAATCATTACCATCACTATTAGCCCGTTATCAGTCATTTACTTAGGAGAGTGAAATGGATACCGAGTTGATTGTCGAGAAGCTAAGAGTGATCGAGGAAGATCTACGTGATCTCGCATACGACAAATTGAGAGACGCTGCTACTGGAGATGCCGATGCGGCGAAAGACGAGAAGCGCGTCCTTCAGGCACGAAGGGCAATAGAGAAAGCGATACGCGCTCTCGACGATATGGCGGAGAATCTTGAGTAGTTGAGCATCTCGCCCATCTATATCGCAGAGCAGTTGCTTATTTAGAGGAGCGGCGCTGCCAATTCGGCGAGGCTTACCATTGGGCGAGCACCCATGTGCCCGATTACCTCCAAGGCAGCGAGTGCACCAAGGCGACCACAGACTGATAGCTCGTATCCATGGGTAAAACCGTAGAGGAATCCAGCGGCGAATAGGTCTCCAGCTCCTGTTGTGTCTTCTACGCGCGTCGCTTTGGCAGCATCAATAATGTGCACGGTATCGCTACTCACAATGACCGCACCCTTCTCCCCTCGAGTAAGGGCTGCAACTTCGCAGTGACCACTCACTCGCTGCAGGGCGAGGTCAAAATCGTCTGTCTCGTAAAGAGAACAAATCTCAACTTCATTTGCAAAGAGAAGATCAATATGACCCTCAACAAGATCAAGAAACTCGCTACGGTGCCGGTCTACAACAAAGGCATCGGAGAGAGAAAGAGCGACTCGACGCCCTGCTTCGTGGGCCAGATTCGCTGCATAGATAAACGCTGCTTTTGCATCCGGCTCATCCCAGAGATACCCCTCAAGATATGTAACTGCAGAGCGTTGCACCAGCGCAGCATCTACATCGTCAGGCGTTAAAAAACTTGATGAACCTAGGAAGGTTCCCATTGTTCGCTGAGCATCTGGAGTAACCAAAATGAGGCAGCGACCTGAAGGGGGACCAGTCTTTGTAGCGGGTGTTGAGTAATGAACGCCAGCAGCGCGAATATCGTGTGCGAATACTGTGCCTAACTGATCGTCTTTGACTCGGCCTATGAATGCGCTTCTCCCCCCGAATGAGGAGATGCCGACGGTGGTATTCGCAGCTGATCCTCCAGAGACCTCTACTCCCGGCCCCATGGCGTCGTAGAGAGCCTCCGCGTGGAGTGCATCAATCAGCGTCATTGAACCTTTGATCAAAGAGTGATCATCTAGAAAAGAATCTGGCTCTTGAGCGAGGACATCCACCAAAGCGTTTCCAATAGCGAGGACATCGAATTCAATTGTCGCATCTCGCATTGTCATAGGTGTTGCTTCTGGTGGCATTATTTACGTTCTCCAGTAAGTAAACGGCTGCTTATTTGTACGGGCACGCCCTGCGCATTCTCTGCAGTAGCCAAAGTGGTTCCATTATCCGCCTTGGGTGCTAGATGGGAGTGCGTTGCCAAGAGTCCATCGTCATCTACAGGTCGCAGCCGGCGGCCGATAGTTGTTACCCGTCCGTAGAGGGTGGTTCTCTGCTCCAACGGCCGTCCAATTCCCTCGACGATGCTGCGCAGTTCGAATTCATCAACTTCTTGGCCGTGCGATGCGCCCGCAGCACGAGAGATGCTCTCATCCATCAACGTGCCACCTAGATCGTTTGCACCGGCTTGAAGAATCTGAGAAGCGCCTACTGTGCCGCACTTCACCCAAGAGACCTGAATATTGTCAATCGAACCGCGGTATGCGATACGCCCAACGGCATGCATTAGTAAAACCTCACGGAATGTTGGGCCGAGCCTTGATTTGCCTTGAAGATGGATCGGGCTAGCCATATGCACAAATGGGAGCGGAACGAACTCTGTGAACCCGCCGGTTTCATCTTGCAGTGCGCGCGTCCTAAGCATGTGATTCGCTACGTGTCGCGGGTTCTCAACTGTTCCGAAGAGAATCGTTACGTTGGATCTAAGCCCAACAGAATGTGCGGTGCGGTGTGCCTCTAGCCATTCTTCAGTATTAACTTTGTCGGAGCAGATAATCGCCCGTACTTCGTCATCGAGTACCTCGGCTGCAGTCCCAGGTAACGTTGCCAAACCGGCTTCCTTAGCCAGAATCAAGTAATCCTTCAATGGCATTCCGAGGCGTTTTGCACCCTCTGTAACCTCTAGCGCTGTAAAGCCATGGATGTGAATATCAGGTGCGACTTCTTTGACTGCACGCGCTAGGTCTAAGTAGTAGTCACCATCAAAGTCTGGGTGGATCCCCCCTTGGAGACAGACCTCTGTTGCCCCACACTCGACACCTTCAATTACACGGCGCTGTATCTCCTCAACGCCGAGCATGTATGGCTTGCCTCGGAGATTTAGCGAGAGCGGCCCCTTAGAGAAGGCGCAGAAGCGGCACTTGAAAGTACAGATATTGGTGTAGTTGATATTTCGGTTACGCACGAAAGTGACAGCGTCTCCGATGATTTCTCGGCGGAGTGCGTCCGCTAGCCGGTAAACGGCTTGAGCGTTTTGACCACGCGCTTCAAGGAGCGTCACAATCTCATCAAAACCAACTTGCTCCCCGGCCTCAACTCCGGCGATTACTTCAGCGACCGCTCCGGATGCGCGTATTTCAGTCGAGATAAGAAGCACCGGGGGGGTCTCGTTACTCCCTGCGGACCACTCATCATCACGAGCAAGCCCCTCAGAGTCGCTTGCTCTTCGTACTGCGGTGCGTACATCAGGGTGTATCCAAGCATCGTCTAATGCATATTCAGGGTAGACAGTGAGGCGTGGAGCAAGGCTCTTACCGGCAGCTTCAGTGGCGTCCCGTAGAGCATCTAATGCGGGCCATGGGCGCTCTGGATTTACGTGGTCTGGAGTAACTGGAGAGACACCGCCCCAATCGTCGATACCTGCTCCAATTAAAGCACTGAGTTGCTCAGGATTAGAGAGATTTGGGGGAGCCTGTAAATGTATCGCCGACCCAAGAACAATTCGAGCTGTGGCTACCGTGCGCAAGTATTCGTCGTAATCGCAGGGATCGCTCCGATGCATTGAGGTACCGGGCTTGGGTAAGAAGTTCTGAACAATTACCTCTTGAACATGTCCATGGCGCGCATGCGAGTCGCGTATCGCAATCAGAGCCTCAAGGCGCTCTTCTCGAGTCTCTCCGATGCCGACGAGTATGCCCGTAGTAAATGGAACCATCGCGCGACCTGCAGCCTCAAGAGTCGCAAGTCGACGCTCTGGAGTTTTATCGGGGGCACCAAAATGCGGACCACCAGCATCGCCGAGGCGCGCAGCAAGTGTCTCAATCATCATCCCTTGTGAAGGGCTCACTGCTCTTAAGCGTAGAAGTTCCGCCTCAGAAATCGCGCCAGGATTAGCGTGGGGGAGCATCCCTGTTTCGTTGAGCACAGCACCCGCAGCGGCGACTAAGTAGTCGAGAGTGCTCGTGTAGCCATTTGCATCGAGCCAATCGCGAGCCACTGGGTATCGATCCTCGGGCTCTTCGCCAAGAGTAAATAATGCCTCGAAGCAACCTGATTGGCGCCCTTCGATAGCGATGTTGATGACCTCATGAAGGCCGAGATAAGGGTTCTCAAGATGCGCAGGCGGCTTTGCAAAGGTGCAGTAGCCACAGCGATCACGGCAGAGCATGGTGAGAGGAATAAATACCTTCGGGGAGAAGGTCATTCGATTCCCGTGCCCATTATCGCGAAGTCTTGATGCCTCGCTGAGAAGGTCACTTAAGGGCGCGTTGATGAGGTCTACATGCTCACGGTTCAGCGCCATCTCAGCAGCCTAGGCGCTTACTACGTAAATTCAGCATGCGATATTCCAGACGTATGAATGAGATGAATTGACTCCTGCACTAATGCCTTGGAGAGCCTTAGCTAATGAGCTCTTTGATTCGGCGTTCTAGGGTGAGGATGACTTCGTCGTAAGAAGCTATGAAGGATGCCACGCCCTCGGTCTCAAGCGTTTTTGTAACGTCGAAGTAGGAAACCCCGGCCGCCGCAAGGCGCTCAAAAACTACATAGGCTCCATCTATATCCTCAATTATCGAGTCTGCTCTTTGATTGCCAATACCCGACCGGAGCGCCTCGATCGATGCCGGAGCGAGGGTATTGACAGTCTCTGCTCCGATTAATTCATCGACGTAGAGGGTTGGCGCATAATCAGGATTCTTAGTTGAGGTGCTGGCCCAGAGAGGCCTCTGGGGCTTTGCTCCCTTCTCCTCGAACTCTCTCCACTCACTCGTTGCTGAGTGCTGAATAAAACGGTCGTACGCAACTTTCGCGTTTGCAACTGCTGGCAATCCCCTGAGAGGGTCACCCGGCGCTAGGCGCTTATCAATCTCTGTATCTACTCTGCTCACGAAGAATGACCCCACAGATGCAACCCTCGATGGGTCGCCCCCGGATGCGATGAGTCTCTCTATTCCATGCTGATGTGCATCTAGCACTGCGTCGTAACGATCGAGATCGAAAATGAGAGTCACATTTACGTTGATACCAGCAGCGATGACCTCGGTGATGGCAGGCAGTCCAGCGAGTGTTGCGGGAATTTTGATCATGACGTTCGGCGCACCAATGCGTGCAAATAGATCTTTAGCCTGAGTGATTGTGGCGTCTGTATCGTCTGCAATGCGTGGCGATACCTCAACCGAGACAAAGCCATCAGCTCCGGCGGTTGACTCATATAGAGGATGGAGTATCGCAGCAGCCTCTGTTATGTCTTGAACGACGAGGCCCCAGAAGGCTTCATCAGGGCTTGCACCTGCGTGATGAAGACTGAGCAACTGTTCGTCATAGCCTTCACCGGCAGCCATTGCCTTCTCAAAAATGGTTGGGTTCGATGTAACTCCGCGTATGCCATCCTGTGTCATCAAGGCATCGAGGCCGCCGCTTCGAAGCATGCTTCGAGAGAGATTGTCATACCAAGGACTCTGCCCAAATTCGTTGAGGCGTGATATTCCGTTCCCCATTTTAGATCCCCTTATTGATAATCAAAGCCTGAGCACGTTCTACAACTGCATCTACCGTAAAACCAAAGTGTCGCATCGCTATATCGCCGGGCGCAGAGGTACCGAAGGTGTCGATGCCGATTGAGTCCTGCGCATATCGAGCCCACCCGAAGGTGCTTGCTGCCTCAACCGAGAGACAAGGAACACCTGGCATCATTACGCCTGCGCGATCCTCGTCTGAGCAGTTAGCAAATAAATCCCACGATGGCATCGACACAACGCGAGCGCGTACTCCGAGGTCATTGAGTTTTATCTGCGCATCTACACAGAGAGTGACCTCGGAACCGGTACCGATGAGTATCACGTCGGGCTTCGAATCAGAGGAGTCCAATGCCTCCTTAACCAAGACATAAGCACCCTTGGCTACTCCCTCTGCAGAGAGAGTCTCTGTCCCTGGCAGTACTGGAAGGTTCTGCCTCGAGAGGATTATCGCCGTTGGGCCCTCTCCTTTGATGTGGACCCTCCAAGCTGCGGCCACCTCATTCGCATCGGCTGGCCGAATAAGGCGCAGACCAGGCATAGCTCGAAGCGAAGCAAGCTGCTCGATAGGTTGATGAGTCGGGCCGTCCTCCCCAACTGCGATGGAGTCGTGTGACCACACAAAAGCAACTTTTGAGCGCTGCATAGCGGCGGTTCGAACTGCGGGGCGCATGTAATCACTAAAGACGAAGAAGGTCCCACCGAAAGGTAAGAGGCCACCCTCGGCCATGCCATTCATTACAGACCCCATACCGTGTTCACGCACCCCAAAATAGATTTGACGCCCCCTGGGATTCTCGGCTGTAAATACCTCTGCGTTCTTCAACGCAGTACCGGTATTCCCAGTGAGATCAGCGCCCCCGCCCATCAACCCAGGAACATCATTAACGAGCGCATCTAATACCGCTGCGCATGCAACGCGAGTAGCAAGGATCGAGCCTTCACTCCATGTTGGGAGCGACTCCTCCCAACCCGGTAAACCGCTCTGATCTATACATGCAGCAAACTCATCTGAGAGTTTCTTGTCCGACCCCCGCAGTTCAGACAAACGTTGCATCCAAGCAAGCCGCTTCGCTTCTCCGCGCGTTCCAGATATGCGATATTCGCTCAGCACATCGCTAGGGACGGTAAAGGTCTCATCGACAGGGAGCCCAATGATCGCCTTTACAACGCCAATTTCATCCTCGCCGAGCGGGTTTCCATGTGCAGCAGCGGTGTCAGTAAATTTTGGGGACGGATACCCAATATGACTGCGAAGAACGATCAGAGAAGGCTTGTCTGTAACTTCAATTGCCGCATTGATAGCAGTCTCTAAGGCGTCTAGATCGTTAGAGATCTCGCCAACCTCTAATACATGCCATCCGTAGGCGACAAAAGCGCTCTCAACTTCGTGGCTGAAAGAGAGATCTGTCGAACCATCGATAGTGATCATGTTGTCGTCGTAGATAGCTATCAAATGCCCAAGGCCTAGATGCCCGGCCAACGATGCAGCCTCGTGGCTTACGCCCTCCTGAAGGTCGCCGTCACCACAGATTGTGAAGATGAGGTGATCGCATAGCTCGGCACCGAAACGCGACCGATGATTGGCCTCAGCAACTGCAAGCCCTACTGCGTTAGCAAAACCCTGCCCTAAAGGACCTGTAGTTACCTCAACTCCGGGGGTATGCCCTTTCTCAGGGTGCCCAGGCGCACTCGATCCAAGTTGCCGGAAGTTCCGCAGGTCATCAAGTTCAAGACCAAATCCGCATAGGTAGAGCATCGAATAGAGAAGCATCGACGCATGCCCTGCACTGAGGACGAAACGATCGCGGTCTGGCCAGAGTGCGTCTTCGGTGTCGTAATTTAGAATCCGGGTGTATAGAACATGCGCCAACGGAGCAAGGGCCATCGGCGTTCCTGGGTGGCCTGACTTTGCAGCCTGCACCGCGTCCATTGTGAGACCGCGAATTACTTCGATTCCTCGCTGCTCCCAAGAATCACTATTCCCAGAAAATTCCTTCCCTGCGGTATCGCCAGAATCCATAGGTGTAGACCCGCTTGTTCCAGAGCTACTCGCGCTCAACTAAATCCCCGTTCTCGTCCAGTGTGAAGAATTTGTATCAGTTCGGTCAAGCCTCGGGTTCCGCCCCATTAGCCCTGAAGGGCGATCCTACGCAGACCTACCGCTCTGCCTGAGTATTTACCGCAAGTTCCTTGCATTTCACCTTGGGAAAAGAGCAAGGCTTGCAGTAAATCCATGAAGATGGTTCTGCCCTGCAATCGGACCAATCTCGCCGGCGCAGGCCATGCCTGCCAACGGCAGTGGGCCAATCGCAGTCTGGACAGCCTCTGCATCCTGGTTGGGCTTTGAGAAGAAGCGGGACCCGCGACCATTGCAAGTAAACATCAGCACACCGCCAGCCTCCTCTCCATCGAGTAGCACCCCTAAATCCTCCAAGGCCGAGGCGGCATCACGAACCTGGAACTGAGCAGTTGTGCCCACCTCAACGTGTGCTCCTATCGCAATTGCTCCGGTGACTCTGTCGCCGCCGATAACAGAGCGAATCAAGAAGTCGCCTCTGCCTAGAATGTCATCGCTCTCATTGACTGCCACTCCGAGATGAACTCCACCTCTAAGTAACTCACGATCGGTCTCCTCGGCCTCCGAGGCGACATCGCGCAGACGATCCAATGCAGTCTTGCCGCCCAGTGACTCAATGAATTGGCCCTCTGAAGCAGTAACAGTAAAAGGAACCCCAAGTGGGCGACATCCTTGAGAGACAACAGTTCTTATCGACTCGCCCCCTGAGATAGCAATGCCGACAGCTCCGCTTGTGAATATCTCGTTGTTCAAGACCAAGCGATTCAAACCTGGTCGAGATCCTGCTGAAGCGTTGCCGCCTACAATAAGTAGCTGAGGATATCGCTCCTCGGCGGATCTCAGCGCTAAATCAACTGGGAAACTAAACGGATCAGCGAGTAGAAGGAGAGTATGAGCAGCATCCGTGGCATCAGCCCAACCCGCTACCTCTAGACCATCGAGGGTCTGTACTGCCTCGAGCCTCATAACATCAAGGTCGTTGTCAGGCAGTACCGCAGCAAAGATGCTCAAGCCTGGTGCATCTTCAATCTCGGTCTCTCCACCAATAGCCGAGACTGATGTTGCTGCGACTACAGCACGCGCGTTTAAGAGACTCTGCAGAGCAGAATGGATATCCTCGAACGCGCCGATGTGGTGAGCCGTTGCGAACCAGACAACTAAGTCTGGGCGCTCTCCGTTAAGAGTTTCGATGAGTGCTCCCACGGCTTCACCAACCGCTTGGGTCGCCAAAGGATGGGAGGAGCAACTCGATGCAAAGGTTCTTTCTTGGTTCATTATTAATCTTTCGGGACCGGGCCTAGGACGCGCCTTAGGCGAACAATTCCTCCGAGGGTGCGCGGAACACGTCGAAGGATTGAGGTTCTTGAAGGTCGAAGTTCAGTAACGTTTACAGGCACCTCAGCGACGATCATTCCGGCCCGCTCAGCACGAATAATTACCTCTGTGTCGAACAAGTCTGCACCGCACTGACATTCATCAATGACCCCTCGAAGCGCTGCGAGATTGAGCACCTTCATACCATGTGTGTCAGAGAGCGAGAGCCCGAACTGTCGCCTGAGTATTCCGCTAAATATGGCTGTGGCAAGCCTGCGAAGTCTGGAGCGATTGTCGCTTGAGCCCGGTGCTCGCTTGGAGCCAACTACGACGACCGGGCCAGTTGGATTCGCACTCCAATCGAGAACCTCTAGTGCCGAGTCAGCGAAATCGAGGTCGAAATAATCAACATCGAAAATAATCGCCACTTCGCCAACGGAACTCTTGAGACCGGCCCGCAATGCCTCGCCGTAATCCGCGTATCCAAGCGACTGAGTAGAGACCTCGGGGAGTCTGGAGCAGATCTCCTCAGCAATCTGGTTGGTCTCATCGGTTGAGCCGTTCTCAACGATCTGGATCTCAAAGGAGATCTTGCGTGAGGTAAATCCTTCGTGAATCGCTGCGACTGTGGCGTCGAGCATCCCAGACTCGTTGAACGCTGGAAGCACTACCGATATCACTTGCGGTCCTTTTAAATCTCTAGGGGTTCGGATTAACAACCGACGGAGATCCCGCCCTCAGCCCGTTAGGCTACCCGGCCGAGGAGAGGAATCCGTCTTGACGACATTGTCAGAAGCATCATCTAAAGAATTACTCAGGCGCCACGGAGTGCCATTCGCAGAGGAGCGTATTGTCTCTTCCCCAGACGAGGCGATTGAAGCGGCCGAGAAAATCGGATATCCGTGCGTCGCCAAGTTAAACGGTGACCGAATTGCTCACAAAACCGAGCGCGGGCTGGTACGGCTCGGACTTCAGAGCCCCGAGGCGGTTGGGGCTGCCGTTAGCGATCTCTTCCGTGCTGCAAGGCCTGAAGACGGTGAAGTCTCAGTTCTTGTCGCACCGATGCTCAGCGGAGCACGCGAGTTGATCGCAGGGTTCTTAACAGATGAACAATTTGGAAAGGTAGTAATGATCGGAGTCGGGGGAGTTCTCGCTGAAGCAATTGGGGATGTCGCTTTTAGGCTTCTTCCCCTAGCGAGTGGCGACGCCGAGTCGATGATCGACGAGCTCAAGACTCAGTCCCTCTTCGAGGAATTCCGAGGGGAGCCCGCGATAAACAAGGACTCGGTTGCGATCGTGTTAAACGCACTAAGCAACGTCGCAATTGCGGAATCAAACGTTCTCTCTGTTGACCTGAACCCGCTCATCATCGTAGATGGAGAGCCAATCGCAGTAGATGCCCTCGTTGAGATTCTTAGTGGGGTCTCCAAGTGACTCCGCCTCGTGAAGGATTCAAAGCGCTCTTCGATCCTCGAGGCGTTGTAGTTGCGGGAGCCTCAACACACCCCGGGAAATTCGGGTTTGTTGCTCTGCACAACATTCTCTCCCAAGGTTACGCGGGTGAGGTCTACGCAACCAATAGAGATGGCGGATCCATTCTTGGAATCGAGACCGTCCCTAGCATTGATGACCTACCACCTGGTGCTGTCGTAGACCTCGTATTTGTCTGCACCCCCGCATCTGGCAACGAGGACTTACTCAGAGCCTGTTCTCGGCGCGGAATACGTGCTGCCTTTGTTACCTCGGCAGGATACGGCGAGTCTGGAGAGGACGGCCGAGTAGCGGAGCAGAGACTTGTTGCGCTCGCCGACGAACTCGGAATACTTCTAGCGGGGCCAAACGGACAGGGAGTTGTATCGACTCCCTCGAGACTCTGTGCTCAGATTGTGGCTCCATACCCGCCGGCGGGCCGCATAGGCGTTGCGAGCCAATCCGGCAACTTTGTCTCTTCATTCCTGAACTATGCGTACCAGAGCGGGGTCGGCATAAGTCGTGCTGTCTCAGCAGGTAATGCAGCTGCGTTGACTGTCCCCGATCTTCTTGACTTTTATGCAAGTGACGATGAAACCGATGTCTCTCTTGCTTATGTGGAGGGCATAGCGGATGGCAGGGCCTTTGCTGAACGAATCCGCGTCGTTACAGAGCAGAAGCCCTTAGTTTTGCTGAAGGGCGGCGCAACATCGGGCGGGCAACGCGCTGCTGCGTCCCATACCGGTGCGCTCGCAACAGATGATCGCATCTTTGATGGTGCCATGCGCCAGGCAGGGGCGACTCGAGCAGCCAACGTAGAGGAGGCCTTCGAGGCCGCTGCAACATTCGCTACACAGCCTCTGCCAAGGGGTCCTCGAGTTGGCGTAATAACGACCGCCGGAGGTTGGGGTGTAGTAACCGCTGATGCCATTACCCGTTCCTCACTCGACTTAGCGACACTCTCAGACTCGTTGCGCGATGCAATTGATTTACTCCTGCCTCCACGCTGGAGCCGCAATAACCCGATCGATCTAGCGGGCGGGGAGACGAGGGACACAATCCCCGAGGTACTGTCTTTGGTGGCGCAGGATCCGACGATCGATGCCATTATTTATCTCGGGCTTGGCATTCAGTCAAACCAAGCGAGCCTGATGCGAAACGGTTCTTTCTATCCAGACCATGGAATTGAGCGGATAGTCGATTACCACGAACGACAGGACAGAAGGTTCGCCGAGGCCGCAGCAGAGATATCTCAAACTTTCGGCAAGCCGATACTCACCGCAACCGAATTAGCAATTGCAGATCCAAATAATGCTGGACCTCGAGCCGTACGTGAGACAAAGAAGCTTTGCTACGCATCCTCTAATCGAGCAGTAACGGCTCTTGAGCATCTTTGGCAGCATGCTCGCTGGCGAGAACAACACGGTTTGATTTGATTACTACGCATCGAAGGCGCCAACGAATCACTGCCACCGCTCTGGGTGTTGTCGGTGCCACCTTCATCGGGGTTTCGCTTCTCTGGACCCATGAAGAAAGCAGTTCTTCAGCAGTCTCTCCGGCAAGCACTACGCCCCTCTTCTCGCCTCGGCGTCTGCCGGCGACCATCATCGATACGGCAAGCGCTCTACGCCTTCAAGGGCAGATCGAGTCAGTATCGGTTGGGAGTGATGCCTGCTTTGTTGTCGATGATGCTGGGGAGTCAATCGCAGAATTCAATTCGAATACTCCTCTTAGGCCCGCTAGCGCAATGAAGTTAATCAGTTCTGCGGGGGTAGTTGACCTACTCGGCCCTGGCTACAGATTTGCAACAAAGGTGGTTGGGGATTCTGGGTCTTCCTCCGATTCGCTCACGCTCGTAGGGTCAGGGGATCCGGTGTTATCGACCCCCCAAGGGATTTCCGCCATTGAACGCGACCCCGAGCGGAGTGGCTCAGCAATTACACAACTAGCGGTTCTAGCTGATCGCGTTGTCGCCGCTGGGGTACGTTCGTTGCCCAAGGGCATCGTGGTAGACGACCATATATTCGATGAACGCCGGTACAACCCCGCATGGCCAATCTCGTACCGAACTGACGGCGAGATCGGCCCGATAGGTGCTCTCTCCGTTGACTCAGGTTGGAGTAATCCAAGTGCGCGCACTGCCTCTGGGGAGGAACCTGCGCTTGCAGCTGGAGCATCCTTCGCAAAACTCTTACGTGATCGGGGCGTAAAGGTTGGTGGAGTCTCAACCGGACGGGCATCCGAGGGCGATACAACAGTCGCTGAGATCAAGTCACCGAGATTGGACGAGATCGTGGCGAGCATCCTCTCTGCGAGTAACAACCATGGCGCTGAGATGTTAGTTAAGGCCGTCTCTGCAGATGCTGGAAACACCGGGAGTACCGCCGATGGAGTCGAGCGAATTAAGAGGCGTTTAGTTCAAAGAGGTGTATCCATCGATGGACTGGTGATGCTTGATGGCTCGGGCTTAGCTAGACAAGACGCTGTTAGTTGCAGAACGCTCACGGATGTCCTCCACCTAGGCGAGAGGCCCAAGACTCAGGTAATCAAAAGTGGCCTTGCGATAGCTGGCGTGAGAGGAACCCTTGCTCCACGCCTCGCCGGCACAGAACTTGTTGGCCACCTAACTGCCAAGACCGGGACGCTTAACGGAGTCTCAGCGCTAGCTGGCCATCTCGATGTGCGAAGACCTCTTCTCTTCGCACTGATCCTTAATGGTTCATTCTCCGAGCAACAGGCTTATGCGAAGCGTGAGGCGATTGCAAAAGCGATTTCGCGCTTTCCAGATGCTCCGATCTCAATCACTGACCTGCCATTACCGGGGAATCCATGACCCCGTTTGCCCAGCACACCCCTCACAGGCGAGACTCACCCCGTGGCCCCAAGTAGCAAACCTCTTCCGCAGCAAGGACTCGAACTTAAAGAGCTTGTAGTTGCGTATTTTAAGCAGGAGACAACCGATGAGCTCAAGGGGCTTGCCGGCTATGTCGCATTCGGTTTGGCTGCGTGGCTCCTAATAGGAATTGGCGTTGTCTGTGCCGCCGTTGGATTGCTAAGGCTTCTCCAAGAAGAAATGGCGTCAGTATTCGATGGCCCTTGGTCTTGGGCGCCATATTTGATTGTTGTCTTGATCCTAGGAATCAGCGGTTACATAACATGGAAGGCGACTACCGGTCGCCGGGAAGGCAGCTCTCGATGACCCACGATGATAAGCGGATCTCACCCGAGGATATTCGCAACAAACTCAACGAGATTACCGGCAGCGTCGGCGACGAATTTGAGACAACCAAGAGCACAGCAGTTACCGTTGGGGCAATTGTAATAGGGGTAGTAATCGTCTCCGTATTCCTACTCGGACGACGCAGAGGGAAGCGGCTCGCGACCATTGTCGAGATCAGGCGCGTATGAAGACCACGCGTGCTGTGGTTGGATCGTTGATTCTTTACTCTGCGAGACGCCAGACGCCGCGACGTATAGCGGGGGTCTCGTACCTAGTCTTTCGATTTCTGTTCCGTCGCCTAAAGACTAAGAACAAAACGATTTTGAAGTTCAAGGTTGAACCCGGTTCACGCTACGAAATTATCGGTCTCCGACGCGGCGTATAGCCATTGATGGTCGCTCGTTCCCAGCACCGAGAAACTCCAGGAATCCGGATACTCTTAGCCCATGATCAATACCTTCAAATTTGCTCAAGTACTCTGAGCAAATGAAAGTCATTCTCCGTAATCCACGTCGCGAGATCGAGATCCAGGGACCCATGGTCGCCGACTCTCTTCTTCGCCGTCTTGAGATTAACCCTGAGACTGTCTTAATTATCTGCAATGGCACTCTCGTTCCACGCGACACGCGTTTCTCCGACGACGATGAAATTGAACTCCGCCCTGTTATCTCAGGCGGCGCAGCGTGAAATGCCGCAGATGTAAGGCGCCAGCAGTTATTGATATTCGTCGCCATAATGCTGCATTCTGCAGCGATTGTTTTATACACCACTGCAAGGAACAGGTTAAGAAGGCCATCGACGAGTTCAAGATGTTCGGGCCAGAAGCGAGGATTCTTGTGGCCGTATCTGGCGGCAAAGACTCGTTAGCGCTATGGCACATTCTCACCCAGCTGGGTTACAGAGTTGACGGGCTTTACATCGGCCTAGGCATTGGCGACTACTCAGATGAATCAGGTGTGAAGACCCGCGCTTTTGCTAATGCGCATGGGTACAAGCTCGTGGAGGTCTCCCTGCCTAGTGATTATGGGTACGACATCCCGACTGCAGCGAGCCGCACAAACCGCGCACCTTGCAGTTCATGTGGGCTCTCGAAGCGCCACCTATTCAACAAGGCTGCACTCGACGGGGAGTACGACGTTCTCGCCACTGGACATAATCTCGACGACGAGGCTGCCGTGTTGTTAGGCAATGTTCTCCACTGGGAGCCTGGGTACCTGGGGCGTCAATATCCTGTACTTCCCGCTACGGATGGTTTTGCCAAAAAAGTCAAGCCATTGGTGAAGATGGGGGAGCGTGAGATGGCGGCTTACTGCGTTCTTCTCGATATCGATTACCAAGTAGAGGAGTGCCCGATGGCCGAGGGCAATCGGCATCTTGGATACAAGGAAGTCCTGAACAGCCTTGAGCAACGCTCACCTGGTGCAAAGGCTGCTTTTCTCAGCTCTTTCTTCTCTCGCGGGCATGAATACTTTCGTGAAGCAGCGCATGTCGAGAAGGGTGAACTCAATTCATGCGACGAGTGTGGATCACCGACTACCGGCAGCCGATGCGCATTCTGCGCGCTCCGCAATCGTGTGATCTTGGAGACACCAGTATCAATTGGCCGGATATCAAATGCTCCGATATCAATTAGTCGGAAGGACTGAGAATGGCGCGACCATTAGAGATTGGCGACACGATCCTCCTAGAGGACAACAAGCGCCGTAGGCACATGATCACATTGAGTGCTGAGGGTGAATTCCATACGCATACTGGAGTTCTTCCGCATACTTTGTTAATTGGGAAGCCTGAAGGAACTGTTGCGCGCACAACTCGAGGCTCCAAACTAACGGCGTTCAGACCCACTCTCTCTGAGTACATTCTCAAAATGCCGCGCGGCGCTCAGGTCATTTACCCAAAGGATCTAGGGCCTATTCTTATGCTCGCCGATATATTCCCAGGGGCACGCGTTCTCGAGTCCGGTGTCGGATCCGGAGCACTAACCATGACGCTCCTGCGCGCAGTAGGTGCAACTGGAAGTGTCCTCGGGTATGAAATTCGGGAGGACTTCGCAGAGACCGCGCGGAAGAATGTTGAGGGCTTCCTAGGTACGGATATACCTTTGGAGATAGAGGTTCGAGATATTTATGAGGGGATCCCCGCCGAGGGAATCGACCGCATTGTTCTAGATCTTCCGGAGCCTTGGAGAGTTGTAGAGCATGCAGAGAACTGCTTAAGCCCCGGCGGAATTCTGCTCTCCTACCTTCCGACAATCGGCCAAGTTGGTCTCCTTAGAGAACGCCTTGAAGACTCTGCATTTGGAATGCTCGAGTCTCTAGAGGTTCTCCACCGGACATGGCACGTTGAGGGTCAGTCGATTCGACCGGACCATCGGATGGTTGCACATACTGGATTTCTGACACATGCGCGCCTTTTGGCGCCGAATGAGTGAACGCTCTCGACATAACACTCCTATGTGCCGCCATCTTGGCCGCGATGGCTGGGTCTCGGCTGGGCTTCATTCGCCACTTCGCCATTTGGCTCGGCCTTTTTCTAGGGGGAGTGTTAGGCATTGCGCTACAGCCCTCTGTCGCAGACCGTTTCGCAATTAGCAGCGACGCTGTTGTCTTATCTGCTCCATTAGTATCGCTTCTAATCTGCTCAGGCATAGGTGCAACTCTTTTCGGCGCCGCATCTCGCGCTCTTCGTTCTCCCAATAGGGTTACTAAAAGGCCGTTTCTGGCACTCGACCGCACATTTGGTGCAGTTGCTGGGGTCGCAGCGGTGGCATTCTTAGCCTGGGCTCTAACCCCCGTCGTAACAGCCACGCGTTACTGGCCAGTTGAGATTTCAGATGGCTCAGCAATTCTTAAAGTAATAGAGAGAAACGCTCCGAGTATTCCAGAGACACTTGTAACTGCTGCACAGACCTACGCCAACGCCAGCGACGGGGAGATAGCAGGAGCAAGAGGCGTACCGGGTCAGGGCTCTGCTCAAACTGTTCTACCCCCGAAGGCCCCAGCGCTCAGTCAATCTGTCTCCCTTGCTGTCAGAGCAGCAACACTCCGTATCGAGGGGCGTGCTTGCTCTCTTATTCAAGATGGCACAGGCGTTGTAGTTGCAAGAGACCTCGTGGTGACAAACGCTCACGTCATAGCAGGGGAGAACGGAAGCACAACAGTTAGCAATGGAGAGATCCGCCGCAGGGCCGATGTAGTGGCATTCGACCCGAGGCGCGACATAGCGGTGCTACGCATAAAAAATCTAGGGATAACGCCATTGAAATTCTCTAGCCCACTTACTGATACGAAAGTAGCAATATTTGGCTACCCGGGGGGGCGCGAACTAAGGGTCGAGGGTGGTCGCATAGTGGATCAGATTAAGGCAACTGGTAACGACCTATACGGGAAGGGTAACTGGTCGAGAAAGATCTTAATTCTCGCAGCAAACCTTGTACCTGGGGACTCGGGCGGACCCGTAGTTGCAGAATCGGGTCAAGTCTTGGGGCTGTCATTCGCTATTGACCCACGAATTGCGAATACAAGCTACGCACTTGAACCAAGTGAAGTACGAGCGGTCCTTAAGACTGTCGGCGTTTCTACGGTCGGCACCGGTAAATGCCTTGGAAAATAATCCTGTCGCTATACAACTCCGAACCACCCTCCGATAGAGACACCTACAACAACCACTGCAAGCAAAGAGACAACAAGCACGCAGAGTAGAGAGATTGCTTTGTTCATCGGGGAGCTCACTGCATCACCGACAACAGATTGACGATTAGATAGAACGTAGAGGAACCCAAGAATGATTGGCGTGATCAATCCGTTGAGTATCTGCATGCCGATGAGTAGTGCAAATAGATTGACCGGGATCAGTGCAACAAGTGCACCAATCACTACCTGAGCAGCGAATAGGCCTAAAAACAGTGGTGCCTCTGAGAAGCGCCTCGATACCGATCGCTCGGCTCCTACAGCCTCTGCAAGCCCATACGCGGTTGATAGCGGTACCACGGCTGCAGCTAATGCTGATGCTCCTAGGAGTCCGATACCAAATAGGACCTCGGCTCCTGCGCCCGCGACTGGTTCGAGTGCCTTCGCAGCCTGAGCCGCAGAATTCAATGGACCGGTTCCACCAATAGTGGCGGCGGTCGCGATCAAGATGCAGATGAATATGAGTCCAGCGATGATTGCCCCGCCCACCGCATCGGTTCGCACACGCGGATAATCTTCTGGGCCTGCGCCGCTATCGGCCACAGCAGCCGCCTGATATAGCTGCATATACGGAGTAATCGTTGTGCCCACTAGCGCAATAGCCATTAGTAAGAAGGCTTTGCTCCCAACAAAATGAGGGATTACTGCATTTGAGACAACCTGGCTCCAGTCAGGGTGGGAGAGAATCATTGCGAATGGGTATGCGAGGAATGCGAGAGCGAAGGTTAAGAAAATTCTCTCAGCCCAGCGATAGGAACCGAAGACGACAACGCCAATCAAAATCACAGCAGAGATCGGTACAGAGATGTAGCGACTCACGCCGAACAGTTCTAGAGCCGCTCCAATCCCTGCAAACTCAGAGACCACTAATCCAAGGTTTGCAACCAAGATACAGAAAACTGCGAACGCACCAATACGAAGACTGAACTGCTCTCGAACAAGAGCCATAATCCCGCCGCCTCCGAAGGTGCCAACACGAGCGGCCATCTCCTGCACAACGATCAGCATCAGCGTGATTACAACCGCTAGAAATAATGGTTTATACGCAAACTGCGCACCGGCTGAGGAGTAGGTGGCAATGCCACCTGAATCATTCCCCGCATTCGCGGCGATCAACCCAGGACCGAGTATCGCAAAAACTGCTGTAGGTCGTACCCACCTACCAAGTCTGCGCGGCTTCACTCCTGGCGAGGTATTCATCATCCGACCAAGAATCGAGGGAACCGCAGTTTCCCTCGCTCGGGTACAAGTGCATCCACAAGATCATCTGCGAGGATTCGCCCAATAGGCCGGTTCTCTGAGTCCACAACAACTACCGAAGATCCCCGAGACTCAATAAATTGCTCTACTACAAAAGTTACCGATGTCTCCGGAGAGACCGTTACCGGATCCGGTCCTCCATCTAACGAGCCGACCAAATCCTCTTTCGCTGCAACAAGAAGTTCAAAGAGTCCAATGTCGTGAATAAGACGCCCATCGGAGTCGACAATTATCACGGCATCTACATCTGCCTGGTGCTCGGCCTCAGACCTGAGTATCCATCGTACCTCTCCGACAGTCATATCTGGGCGCACAAGAATCAGATTTGTGGTCATAACTCCACCCGCAGACTCCTCGTCGTAACCAAGCAATTGCGCAAGAAGCTCAGCATTCTCTCGAGGCATCACTGCTATGAGCGCATCAACCTCCTCATCCTCAAATTCACGGAGCGCATCGACAGCCTCGTCGGGCTCCATCTCAATCAATAATGCTGCGGCATCCTCTGGAGTCATCTCGCGCAGCAGTTCGCGCAGTTCGCCCGGCTCCATCTCCTCAAGAGCATCGGCTGCAGCCTCAGGATCGAGCGCTCGCAGGAGTTCCTGGCGTTCATCACGACCAAGCTCCTCAAGAAGGTCTGCAAGTTCAGCGGGGCGAAGTCTCTTCAATGCTTGGTTTGGTGAAGCGAGACGCATCGAGCCGTCACCCGTCCCGAATGGCTGCACCGCAGCCCAGTCAATGACTCGATCGGGGGTGGGGCGGGTTCGGCGATTGGCAGGGCCAAGACGGCGTAGGAGCGTTGCAAACCCGACGTCTACACCGACAAGCCGTATTTCTTCTCCAACCAAGGCCAAATATAAGTCGGATGCTCTAACGACTCTCACACCGTCTATGTCAACAAGTTGGTGGTCAACTACATCTGCGTTTAGTGAGACTTCGTCGTCTCGTCGATTAAAATCTCGAAGGTCCATTCGTGCCGAATTAAGGCGCGCACCATCTTGGGTTATTGACTGCACCTGCTCAATTGGGACGTATGCACGTCTACGCCCGACCCTAACTACCAACCCGGTTACAGGTGGATATCCGTCCCCAGACCAGCGAACTACTACATCGGCGATGCGCCCAACCTCGATATCCCCGATACTCGTTACGGCGCGTCCAACTAAACCTGCGACAGAGATCAGTGCCTCTGCGACGGTTCGGTTTGCGAGAATTCGTTTTGTTCGTCGTTCCTGACGGCGCTTAATAGCGCCATTAGCGCGAAACGTTTGGCGTAGGGCCATGCGGGGCTCCCAGTTCGGCGGCCAACAAAGGCGGCTATGGGTTGCTATTTAAGATTCCGCACCTTGAGTCTGGCGTCTCTAGACAGAGTGCCTCAGTAAGGAGGTACGGCGATAGGTACTCGGGGGTTCTCCGGATTTCATGCGCCTCACCTCCACATTTCATCAAAGCAAAAAAAACCAACACCGGCACCTTACCAGCACCGAAATTTAAGTGAACCCATGCTCCTCAAAACCCGGGCAAATAACTACTTTTGGCGATGTGGCTCAATAGTGGCGCTGATTTATCGGAGTTCTGTATTTGGGTAAGAAAGAAGGGGCCTTCTTAGGCCCCCTCAAGTCTTTCATTCTTAAATTTTATGGCGACCCTGCCTAATTAAAGACCCTGATTGAGGCCCAGAAAGATGGCGCTCTATGGCTCGATGAAGATGCACTCGCCAGGGCACTCGTCCGCTGACTCAATTACCGCCTCAAGCATTCCATCGGGAACATCGGCTAATCCCTCAGCACCACCGGGCTCATTGAATATTTTCTCGCCCTCTTTTACATAGGCGAGACCGTCATCAAGAAGCGCAAAGACTGCGGGGGCAATCTCTTCGCAGAGGCCATCTCCGGTGCACAGGTCTTGGTCAATCCACACCTTCATTTTTGCTCCTTGGATCATTCTCCGGGCCAGCGCCCAGTTCGACATAGTTTGAGGAATTAACTAGCCCCGTAATCGTAGACGCATAATAGATGGGCATACGGCATTGTGGCTCTCCATCATGGCTAGGGTGACATATGTGACACTCCCCGAGGCACGGATGGGGCCGTCACAGTGATTACCTGATCATCTAAATCTGAGACCATCTAAATCTGAGACCATCTAAATCTGGAGGGAAACGTGGCTACCGAGCACGAACGGCGCCTCTCCGAATACGCATCACAGGTTGGGGAGCTTCAAGCCGAGATCAAATACCTCGAAGAAGAGGCGGCTGTACTCACTCGCAGGCTCCTTGAAGCCCCTGCCCGGGTACGCACCCTCGAGGAGCGCATGCTCGAGACCAAAGGGCAGCTAACACAGGCCGTTTCTCAGAATGAGCGGCTCTCAGCAACGTTGCGTGAGGCGCGCGAGCACATCGCCGCTCTGCGAGAAGAGGTCGAGAAATTGACGATGCCTCCATCTGCCTACGGCACTTATCTTGGGAAGAACGATGATGGCACTGTGGATATATTTAGCGCCGGTCGCAAAATGCGTGTTGCACTACATCCAGAGCTCGAGTCTCTAGAACTTCGCAGGGGCCAAGAGATTGTATTGAATGAATCTCTGAGCGTTGTATTAGCGAGGGGCCCTGAGACCCAAGGTGAGGTCGTAATATTTAAGGAGCTTCTCGCCGATGGGCGCAGGGCGCTGATCGTCGGGAGAGCGGATGAGGAGCGGGTCTGCGAACTTGCTGACGAACTAATTGGGATCAAGATCCGAGCAGGCGAACATATTCTCATGGAGGGCCGATCCGGACTCCTCATAGAGCGAATTCCACGACCAGAGGTCGAAGAATTAGTACTTGAGGAGGTCCCAGATGTCACCTACGACGATGTCGGTGGGCTCGATTCACAGATAGAGATGATCAAGGATGCGGTGGAACTCCCTTACCTCTACGCCAACCTCTTTGCGGAGCATCAATTGCAGGCCCCTAAAGGGATCCTTCTCTACGGACCTCCTGGCTGCGGAAAGACGCTAATAGCGAAGGCAGTTGCGAACTCTCTCGCAAAGCGTGTAGCCGAGAAAACGGGGAACGAATCAACGCGTTCCTATTTTCTCAACGTTAAAGGCCCGGAACTGCTGAACAAATATGTAGGAGAGACAGAGCGCCAGATCAGGTTGATTTTCGAAAGGGCGCGCGAGAAATCAGAAGAAGGGGTTCCAGTAATCGTTTTCTTTGACGAGATGGACTCTCTCTTTCGAACTCGCGGTACCGGAATCTCCTCAGATATTGAGTCCACAATCGTTCCGCAACTACTCGCCGAGATAGATGGCGTTGAGAGCCTTAAGAATGTAATTGTGATCGGTGCGTCGAATAGAGAGGACCTAATCGACCCCGCCATCCTGAGGCCCGGACGCCTTGATGTCAAAATCAAGATCGAACGCCCGAACCAACAATCCGCTAAACAGATTTTCTTGCAGTATTTGACCCCTGATCTTCCTTTGTCGCTAGATGAATTGAATCAGGTAAAAGGCGACCGTCTCCTCTGCATCAACTCGATGATCGATCGTGCAGTTGAGACTATGTACTCGGTCGAGGATGAGAACCGATTTCTCGAGGTTACCTACCAGAATGGCGATAAGGAACTTCTCTATTTCAAGGACTTCTCCTCCGGAGCCATGATTGAGAATATTGTCCGACGTGCCAAGAAGCTCTCGATTAAAAGGCAGATACGCGGCGACGAGCCTGGTATTCGAACGCAGGATCTAGTCGATTCAATTCGCCAAGAATTTCACGAGCATGAGGACCTGCCTAATACAACGAACCCCGATGACTGGGCCAAGATCTCAGGTAAGAAGGGCGAGCGAATTGTTTATGTGCGCACTCTTCTAACCAAGGGTGCTGATGCAGAGGGCGGCCGGCAGATTGACCGCGTAGCGACCGGCCAATACCTCTGATCATCTTGACCCCATCACTGCCTAGGGAGGTGTGGCGACTTGTCCGTTCCTAAGGTCTGTGGAATTGAGACCGAGTACGGAGTTAGTCGGCGTGGAGGGGGCGATGACAACCCTGTTGTTGCGTCATCCTTACTCATCAATGCCTATGTCGATGACAAGCGCGTCGGATGGGATTTCGAGGATGAAACGCCGGCGCGAGATGCTCGCGGTTTTACTAGAGATGCATCTAACCCCCCGGATGTAGAGACACATCTTGTCAATACAGTGCTCACAAACGGCGCTAGATATTACGTGGACCACGCACACCCGGAATACTCCACCCCAGAATGTACAGATGCTTTGAGTCTCCTGCGAGCCGATAAAGCAGGGGAGCGGATCATTGCTAAGTCAATGGAGTTAGCGCGACTCGCCGAGGGTTCAGTAGGTGAGATCGTGACCTATAAGAACAACTCTGACGGGAAGGGAAACTCGTACGGATGCCATGAGAACTACCTAATGGACCGTAACTGTGCCTTCGGAGAGATTGTCAAAAACCTCTTGCCATGGTTTGTTACGAGGCAGATATTCACAGGCGCTGGAAAAGTTGGTTCGGAGCACGGGCGCGACGCCGTCGAGTTTCAGATAAGTGCTCGCTCTGATTTCTTCGAGGAAGAAGTTGGCCTAGAGACGACTATTCGTCGCCCGATCGTAAACACTCGAGACGAACCTCACGCAATGTCTAGTCAGTATCGTCGACTCCATGTAATCGTAGGGGATGCCAATCTCTGCGAGTTATCCACATTCTTAAAAGTAGGGACCACTGCAATAGTCCTCGCCATGATCGAGGATAATGCAATTGAAAACGACCTCTCAATCTACGAACCCGTGCGGGCTCTTCGAGAGGTGTCAAGAGATCTAACCTGCAGTGCGTTACTTGAACTTCGTAGCGGCTGGAGCGCATCTCCACTCGATCTCCAGTGGGAGTTCTTTAATAGCGCCCAACGCTACGCAGCGCGCACGGGCCTCGAGCACTGTGGTGGGGAGATTGTTGGCGCAGAGGTCTTGAGGAGATGGGAGGAGGTGCTCTCCGCCTTAGAAGTTGACCCTCTTAGCCTTGATGGCAGACTGGATTGGGTCACCAAATATTGCCTTCTCGAGCAATTTAGAGAGAGAGATGGAGTGACGTGGGATCACCCGAAATTGGCACTCATAGACCTGCAATACCACGATGTTCGCCCCGAGCGTTCACTATACGAACGCCTTGTCCAGGCTGGAACCATTGAGAGACTTCTCACCGAGGAGGAGATTGAGCAGGCGGTGTCTCAGCCCCCTCACGATACCCGTGCTTACTTCAGGGGAGAGTGCTTACGTAGGTGGCCGCAGTCGATTGTCGCTGCAAACTGGGACAGCATCGTCTTCGATGTGGGCTCCGGATCCCTTCAGAGGGTCCCAATGATGGATCCACTCAAGGGAACAAGACGCCTTGTCGAAGCGTTACTCAATTCATGCGAGACTCCAATAGAACTAATTGAGAAGTTGGGGACACCCCATTAGTAGTAATTAACTCCTTCTGCTCAAGATTTATCTCTAACTATCGGCCCAAATATGCGAACGTGGCCCCTTAATCTCGAAATTTACAGCACTTAAAGAAGTTAAAGAATTTAAAGAATGCGCTTAGCCCAAAACCCAAAGGAGTAACCAATGCCAGAGCGGGAGCAGATTCAGAAGACTCCGCAGAAGAGAAGGGAGGAGGAGTCAACCGAGACGAACACCCCGTCATCTCAGGGAGAGAAGATCAAGGGGGAGTTAGATGAGCTCCTAGATGAAATCGACTCCGTGCTCGAGACAAACGCTGAGGAATTTGTAAAGTCTTATATCCAAAAGGGCGGGGAGTAGCACTGCCCTCGGGACCCAAGGGCGCATAGGCTGAGGCGATGAACGAAACTCCGCTACTCCCCATTTTCTCCGAGGGCACAGATCCTGGCCCGTCATTCCTGAATCTGCTGCGTCGAGTTGCACCAGATTCGCTACAGATGCCTCAGGCCATACCTGGGCAGACATTGCCGTTCGAATTAGCCCATGGAACCACCGTCTTAGCGATTAGATGCGAAGGTGGCGTTGTTATGGCAGGCGACAGAAGGGCTACATCGGGAAATTCAATAGCCAACCGCCGTATCGAGAAATTGTTTGCGGCCGACGAGTACTCGGGTGTTGCGATTGCCGGTACTGCCGGCCTCGCTATCGAGATGGTCCGTTTATTCCAGGTTCAACTTGAGCACTACGAGAAGATTGAGGGCGCCGCACTCTCGCTGGAGGGAAAGGCGAATCAACTATCGCAGATGGTTAGGGCGAACCTACCGGCGGCAATGCAAGGTCTTGTGGTCGTTCCATTATTTGCAGGCTTCGATAAGCGCCGCGACCGCGGACGAGTCTTTTCATATGACGCAGTAGGAGGAAAGTATGAAGAAGCCGACTTCTCGGCGAATGGTTCCGGCGCAGTGCATGCTCGAAACTGGATTAAGGCTGCATGGAGCGAGGGGATTAGCGCAGACGACGCCATCTCAATCTCCATTCGCTCATTATTTGCAGCGGCGGATGAAGATACTGCCACTGGCGGGCCTGATCTGGTGCGCGGGATTTATCCTCTAGTAGCGGTCATCAACTCCGAGGGCTTCAAGTTCCTCGATGAAGCCGACGTAGCAGCAAGGTCTCAACTTCTCTTAGACGGCCCAGAGCGCGGGGGTTCAGCATGAGCATGCCTTTCTATGTCTCTCCTGAACAGGTAATGAAGGACAGAGCAGATTATGCGCGTAAAGGAATAGCGCGAGGTCGCAGCCTTGTCGCCCTTGAATGCACAGAAGGCATCGTTATGGTCGCACAGAACCAAAGCCGAACTCTCTACAAAATCTCAGAGGTTTATGACCGAATAGCCTTTGCTGGTGTCGGGAAATACAACGAATTTCAGATGCTCAAGATCGGTGGAGTCAGGCTCGCTGATATGAAGGGCTTTCAGTATTCACGCGAAGACGTAACAGCGAACTCCTTGGCCAATGCCTACGCACAGACTCTTGGGCAGGTATTTACAAACGAGATGAAGCCTTATGAGGTTGAGATTCTTGTTGCGCAGGTTGGAGCGACTCCAGAGGAGCCCAATGAGTTATTCCATATTCTTTACGACGGAACCTTGATGGACGAATCTGATTACACAGTATTGGGGGGAGACGCCGAGAGGATTGGGGATGCGTTAGAGGACACGTTTAGGCCAGGCCTCACCCTCGCAGAGGCAATTCAGATTGGGGCAAAGTCCTTGGCCGACGAAGGAGTAACTCTTGGAGCAGATCAACTAGAGGTTGCAGCACTCGAGCGAGGCCGTCCCCGTCGTGCATTTAGAAGAGTTACCGGAGATGAACTGCTCGGCATTCTTTCTTGATCACCTCGCTCCAGGGTAAGCCACTGAGAATCATCATTAAGAGGTCGTTTGATTAATGGATAAACGAATCTTTGGGATCGAGAATGAATACGGAGTTACCTGCACCCTTAGAGGGCAGCGACGCCTCAGCCCTGACGAAGTGGCTCGCTACCTTTTTCGAAAAGTTGTTTCCTGGGGGCGATCTAGCAACGTATTTCTCGAGAATGGAGCTCGCCTCTACTTAGATGTTGGGAGCCACCCCGAGTACGCAACTCCTGAGTGCGATTCATTGCTTGATGTAATTGCTCATGACAAGGCAGGGGAGCGCATACTCGAGAGTCTTGTTGAGAGTGCTGAGCACAGACTGAACGAGGAAGGGATACGCGGTGATGTATTTCTATTCAAGAACAACACAGACTCCGCTGGCAATTCTTACGGATGCCACGAGAATTACCTAATTCCTCGCGAGGGTGAACTCTCAAAGTTCACGGACGTGCTCATTCCATTTCTAGTCTCTCGCCAAATATATGCAGGTGCAGGAAAAGTTCTACAGAGTCCACGTGGAGCGATGTTCTGTATAAGTCAGCGCTCCGAGCATGTCTGGGAGGGGGTCTCTAGTGCTACCACGCGCTCTAGGCCAATCATAAACACTCGAGATGAACCCCACGCTGACGCAGAGAAGTATCGGCGCCTACATGTAATTGTTGGTGACTCCAACATGAGCGAATATACAAGCTTCCTAAAGCTGGGGACCTGCTCAATCGTCTTAAGGATGCTCGAGGAGGACCCTGCTCCGTGGCGAGATATGACTCTAGAGAACCCCATTCGAGCGATACGAGAAATTAGTCATGACATTTCGTGCACGCGAAAGGTGCGTCTAGCTAATGGTCGCGAGCTCTCGGCGGTGGAGATCCAGAGCGAATATTTAGAGCGGGCCCTCAAGTTTGCAGCACGCCATGCGCTGAATCCGCTAGAGGCTAGAGCCTTAGAAATGTGGCAGCACTGCATGACACATTTAGCCTCTGATCCACTTAAGTTGTCGCGTGAGATCGACTGGGTGATTAAGTATCACCTCATTGAGGCTTACCAGAAACGCCACGGCCTCGAACTTCACGACGCGCGAGTATCTTTTCTTGATCTCGCATATCACGATGTGACGCGTGCTAGGTCGCCTTTTTATTTGATGCAGAAGCGAGGGCAAGTCGATCGTGTTACCTCGGACGAGGAGATTAATAAGGCAATGATCACTCCACCTGCCACCACCCGAGCGAATCTACGCGGGGCATTCATCAAACGCGCTAAGGAGAAGAATCGCGACTACACAGTTGATTGGGTTCATTTAAAGTTGAATGATCAGGCGCAGCGAACAGTTCTCTGTAAAGACCCTTTCAAAGCGCATGATGAACGCGTTGAGAAACTGATCGCTTCTCTCTGATGCCAACTTTCAAGACGGGGAGAGTTGCTTCAATACTCAATGAGAGGGAGGGGCTTCAGCGCGTCACGGTAGATCTGGGTGCAGGGCTAGAGAACGCATTCGTACTGACCCAACTCACCGGCGATGTCTCGGTGGGTTCCAATGTCGTGGTCAATACAACCGCCGTCGAACTAGGGCTCGGGACTGGCGGATGGCACGTAATCCACTGGAACCTAGATCGGGCAGAGTTGAGCGAAATAGGGCCCGGGCACATCATGAAGCTCAGATACACGAGCCTTCAAGTAGATGCGGGTAGCGCGGAGGAGTCACACCCTGAGCTTCTTGACGCCAACGACATAGGCGGCATGCCGGTTGTATATGTACCTCTCCATAGTCAACTCCCCGCTGCAGTATTAGGAATCAGGAGCATCAGTCCGAGGGCACGCATTGCTTACGTCATGACTGATGGGGCGGCGCTACCGATTGCATTCTCTGATTTAGTCGCATCCCTGAGAGAGCGATCACTAATCGACGCGACTGTCACATCTGGGCACGCGTTTGGTGGTGACTTTGAGGCCGTCTCCGCCCCGGCAGCGCTCCTCACAGCAAAGATTGCAGGGGAGTGCGACGTTGCGGTTGTCGGAATGGGCCCAGGCATTGTGGGCACGGGTAGCAAGTTTGGGCATACGGGTGTTGAAGGGGTCTCGTGGCTAGACACAGCCCGCGCTCTTGGCGGAGTACCCGTGGCATCGTTACGCGTTTCGTTCGCTGATGAACGCGTGCGCCATCAAGGAGTCTCACACCACACCTTGAATTCACTCAGCACACTTGGAGCAGATGGGGTCCATGTAGTGGTACCGATGATCGGCGGAGAGGAAGAGTCCAAGATCAGATCAGATCTTCAGGCCGCAGGGATTGACCAGCGGCATAAAATTGTCGGCGTATCGGCACCCGATATTCTTGGGGCGTTTGCGCAGCACGGCTTGGAGGTCGGCTCCATGGGAAGACCAGCTAGTGCCGACCCCGTTCTATTCCTAGCCGCAGGTGCTGCAGGGGCCTACGCAGCGCAGAGAATACCTGCAGCGTCCTAACATCACGAAGATGACTGCACCTCCCCAGCGCGCTGAGCGCCTGTTAAATCTCTTAGCCCTTTTAGTTGAGTCTCGATCGGGAGCAACCCTCGAAGAGATCGCAGCAGAGTCGTCCCTTGGGTATACATCTACCGGGGAGTCTCTACGCAGGGCATTCGAGCGTGACAAATCTGCGCTACGTGCAATTGGAATCGAGATTTCGCAGAGCCTCGATGGGGAGAAGGCTCGATACCGGGTGGCTCCTGAGGACTTCTATTTACGCGATTTGAGACTCGACGAAGATGAGCGTGCGGCGCTGCGAGTTGCAGTATCTGCCGTTGCACTCGGTGACGCTGCGGCGCTAGATGCCTTAATTAAGATCGGCGAGGAAGCGGTCGACGGGGCCTCTCCGATACTTCAGATCCCACTCGGTGAGAACCTGGGGCCGATTTTCTCGGCGCTGCGTAGGCGAGAGGCTATTGAGTTTTCATACCTTGGTCGAGAGCGTCGTATATCTCCGTGGGGAATCTCCTCAAAGTTTGGGCACTGGTATGTAGTCGGGAGAGATGAACATCCGAATGGGGATGTATCAGACGATACCGAGCAGGGGATTCGTACATTTCGCTCGGATCGAATTCAGGATTTATCTCTGACGGCAGAGTCTTCGTTGACAGCCCCGCCTGAGGGTTTTAGGGCTGAGGACCACATAGCTAGTCAGCCTTGGCAGTTCGGTCGCGACGAACCCTTGCTTGTTACCGTGCGTGTTGTATCAGAGCATGCGGATGCCCTTATGCAGCGCCTCGGTGCTGAGATAAGTTCGAGTCCTGGACCAGACAACCATGTTGACCTCGGAGTCTGGGTCTCGAATATCGCAGGCATTCAGAGCGTTGTCTTGGGGATGCTCGAGCACGCAGAGATAATCTCCCCAATAGAGGTTCGCGAATCCATGATTTCTTGGCTGACAGCCCTAGCGGAGCCAGCCCAATGAGCATGAGCGTTGCCGAGATCCAAATGCTGCGCATCCTCGCAATGATCCCTTGGCTTGCGAGTCGTCCAGGCGTCTCAAAGATCGAGGTATGCGAGCGCTTCGAATTGACTCCGGAACAACTTGAACGCGACCTAGATCTCATTCTTATGGTCGGCACACCGCCTTATACGCCCGGAAATTATGTCAATGTGATCTATGACGGCGAGATAGTCGATCTCTTCTTAGCGCCGGTATTCGATCGCCAATTCAAACTCTCACAAGGCGAGGGTGTCGCGATTCTTGCGGCAGCAACTGCGATTCTTGCTGTGAAGGGAGTTGAGCCTGAGGGTCCTCTAGCCCGAGCCGCAGCCAAACTGCGCAGTGCTCTCGATGCTGTCGGGGTAGATGTCGCAGTAGAGCTCTCAGAGCCGCTGGCACTCGACGCAGTGCGACTAGCTGCCGGCGTGGGTCGAACCCTCTCAATTGAGTATTGGAGTTCAGGGCGTGCCCAACGCACCACCAGAGAGATCGACCCTTCGCCGCCGTTCTTTGCCCTTGGTAACTGGTATACCGACTCCTTCTGTCACCTCCGCAACGAGAGGCGGCTTTTTAGGGTCGATCGAATTCGCGAAGTACGCGAGTCTGGAGGCAGGTTCGCACCGAGCGGCCTCGATGTGCCCGAGCAACTTTACAGCCCTGACGTGAGATCGACCGAGGTAATCCTGCGCACCCCCGTTGCCCGTGCAGGAGTCCTGTACGACCTCCCTTTTACAGAGATCGAGGCTCAGGGTGACTGGGTGATAGCGAAGATGCCTGTATCCGAGCGCACTTGGCTTGAGCGACTGATTCTCCTTCTAGGCCCCGGCACCGAGGTGCTCAGTCCGCCAGAGTGGATCGATACTGGAGCAATCGCCGCTAGACGAGTCCTTGAGAGCTATTCCTAATATTGAGTATGAATCTACTTACGTGATTCTTATCAGAGCTCGGGATGTGCGATGCTGCGAGGAATGGAGATCACCGGAGCGGGTAAAGATGAATCTCAATCGAGTACAGAGTCACTCCTAAGTGGCACCACATCAACGTCAAGCGACTCTGTAGTCGTGGCAGCATCAGGATTGCCAAAAGAAATTAAAAGCAAGCCGCTCCGCACCGTAGTTGAGTGGATTGTTCTAGTCGGAGCAGCACTTCTTGTTGCTTTCATAGTGAAGACCTTTCTCTTCCAAGCCTTCTATATCCCATCCGACTCGATGGTCCCAACTCTGGTTGTCGGGGATCGAGTGCTGGTTAACAAGTTAAGTTACAGAGCTCATGAGCCAAATCGATTCGACATAGTTGTATTTCTTGCTCCCAAAGGAACAGAGACCGCTTTAATTAAGGATCTAGTTAAGCGTGTGGTTGGCCTCCCCGGAGAGACCATTGAGGGGAGAGACGGCCGCATTCTCATCAACGGTGCAGTAATCGAGGAGCCGTTCTTGCCTGCAGGGATTCAATCGCGAACCTTCGGGCCAGTGAAGGTCCCGCCGAAGTCTTACTTCATGCTTGGGGATAATCGTCCGTTCTCAAAAGACTCGACATACTTTGGCCCCATCGAAGGAAAGACATTCGTGGGGCGCGTATTCGTGCGCATATGGCCTCTAAATCGCTTGAGCCTCCTGTAGAGGTTTACAGCGGCAATATCTCTCGGCTCTGCCATTCATGAAGAGTTGTCATCATTCGATCAGTACGGTCGCAGTAGACGCCATCGACGCCCATGTTGAATGCAGCGTTGAGGTGACGAATCTCTTGGGTGTCCCAAGCGAATGATGAGAGCTCGAATCGATGGACTAGAGAGACGACGCCTTTGCTCCAGTCCGAGTGGTGCAGATTCAAAGCGTTGAGTCCTTTCTCAGATAGATCAGAGGCAAGACGCTCGAAGGTGGCAGGTACAACGTTCCCACGACCGGGGGAGTGGACCAGGCGAATACTGCTTGAAATCTCGCGCAATGTTGCTAAAAAATCATAGTCAGGAGAGCAGAGCCAGAGGCGAGACTCAACACCCAAATTGGAGGCGATCTCTATCATCTTCGATGCAGAACCTGGCTCTTTAATATCTATAGACAACTCAAATTCGGATCCACACTCCTCGTAGAGTGCCCGAAGAGTTGGGACCCCAAATTTTTCTAGGTCCAGTGCACTGGTCTCAGCGACTTTGACTCTCCTCAACCCAGCACGCAGGACGCCGTCATGTACAAGCACCACTTGACCGTCTGAGGAGACCCATGCATCGCTCTCTAACCCGGTAGCGCCTTGATCAAGTGCTTTGCGGAAAGCAGGGATCGTGTTCTCTGGCTCAAGGGTTCTCGCTCCGCGATGAGCGAAGGCGATCGGGGTCTGTCGGGTACTCACAGGGCGAATCGTTGCACGAATGGAGGCGGCAGCGCTTATTACCCCCTCGCTCCGAATAGGTACCTCTAGATGCGAATAGGTGGCCTGAACTCGCACGGGTATTAATGCCCAGTCATCAGGGGCGCTTCCCCACATATTTCTCCTAAAGGTTGAAGTGACTAGGGCCGATGACCCCCTTGTACCTAATAGAGGGAGACCTGAAATGACAACAATCCGTGCTAACTGCCCTGAGTGTGGGGACGTACAACTGAAGGTGACAGACCTCACAGTGAGGATCTGCAGCAACGACGAGCAGGGTTCATACATGTTCGACTGCCCGACCTGCTCAACAGTCGTCACCAAGGAAGCAAGTCGCCGCATCGTTGACCTTCTCACCTCTAGCGGGGTTGAGTTGCAGGTCTGGAGCCTTCCAGCAGAGCTCAGCGAGCCACATTTCCGTGGGCCTCAGCTCTCTAGTGATGACCTACTCTCGTTCCATGAGCTCCTCGAGACGAGCCACTGGTTCGGAGACCTAATCGAGATGGTGCGCAGCGCACCATCGCAGTAGGGTCCCCAAGATCATGCTCGCACTGCTAACAATCTTGATCGTGATAATCGTGGGCGGCACGCTTGCCCTGGTGACAGTTCTTAAGAGGGCGCGCGCCGAGGTCTGGCCCACTATTGATGCGTTTGCTGAGTTTCGTGGCGCTCTAGACCCTGCAGTTCTCTCTTTACGCCGAGACTCATTCAAGGCAGCGAGTCGCCTTGAACAGGGGAGATCCTCTCAACGGGTCAACTCCCCGAGCCTCGGACGGTAGGCTAAGAATTGGCCATCTCCCAGAGGTGGGGCCGCAGCAGCGTTTAAGGACCCAATGATTCCCCAACTAGGACCGCTTGAGATAGTCGTCGTTGTCCTAGTCGCTCTGCTCGTATTTGGGCCCAAGCGACTCCCAGAGGTTGGTCGTCAGGTCGGGCGCGGACTCCGCACGGTGAAGAACCTACAAGAGCAGGTGAGTCAAGAGCTTCATCAGGTTCTCCACTCTGATGACCCCGAGGACCCCTTCAGCGGTCTTACTGATTTCGTATCACGTGTCGGTGGATCAGAGGCTAAGAATCCCGAGGCCCTCCACGATGAAACCCTCAACGATGAGAGCCCTCCTGATCAGCAGCCCTTGTCAGAGACAGTTAGCAGGACAGACCTTCGAGGCAAAGCGGAGGATAAAGAGAAGAATCCAGGGCCCAGTTCGGGTACCCCAGGCGTTGGGCAAGCCCCATCCAAGTACCGACCACCGGTGGCGGAGTAATGGCTATACGACTAGGACTCAGGTCTAAAGGTAAATCAAGTGACACGGAGAGTTCAAAGAGCTCAGGGCAGATGACCGTGCTCGAGCATCTCACCGAACTCCGGAGACGAATCTTTATATGTGCGGTTGCAATCGTCATCGGCGCCACAGTCTGCTTCTTCTTTACACCCCAGATCATCTCATTCTTGGCACGCTTCTATGCCGAGGCGATTAACAGGAAAAACAACACACTCATATTTACCGGACCAGCTGACGCGTTCATACTGAGGCTAAAGATCGCAACATACGGCGGAATCGTCGTCTCAATGCCAATCTGGTTGTTTCAGATATGGCGCTTCATCACCCCAGGTTTGAACCCGCGTGAAAAGCGTTATGTAATTCCTTTCATTCTCTCAGCGGTACTTCTATTCACCTTCGGGGGGCTCGTTGCCTTCCTCACCCTCAAGCCCGCCCTGACGTTCCTTCTAGGGGTTGGTGGCGCCGAACTAACCCCACTGCTAACCGGAGAGTCCTATATAACTCTGGTTGCCTTGATGATCGTCGCCTTTGGTGTTGCATTTGAGTTTCCAGTTGTTCTGGTATTTCTTCTGTTGGCCAAGGTACTCAGCACCTCTCAACTTAAGAAGTGGAGAAGATGGGCGATTGTCCTTATCACGCTCTTCGCTGCCATCATTACCCCCAGCCAAGACCCCTACTCCTTGCTCTTCATGGCTGTGCCGATGTACCTCTTTTATGAAGCCTCAATAGTTATCGGAAAGTTGATGAAACGATGAAAGACAAACACAATTCAAGGCCCAAGAACTCCGATGAGAAGAAGCAGATACGAGTTGCTGTCGCTGTTGGTGCAGCGGTGGTGCTATCTACTGCATTATTAATATTTGCAGTACGTCCGCGCACCCCGAGCATCCCACCTCTACCGAGTACCTCATCGTTCGTCACAACAAGTACTGCTGCTGTAGGGATATCTGGAATTACTGGCGCTACTGATCCACAGACAGCGCCGTCTACGACGCTTGCACCGTGACCCTGGAGTCACATCGAGGCGCATTCGAGTCGAGCCTCAAATTTCCTCTCGATGATTTTCAGAGACGCGCACTCGATGCGATTGATGCCGGCGACTCTGTTCTTGTAGCGGCTCCGACCGGCTCTGGGAAGACCCTCATCGCCGAGTACGCAGCTGCATGCGCAATTAGTCGCGGTACGAAGACGTTCTACACAACACCGCTTAAGGCGCTCTCAAATCAGAAGTATGGTGACCTAGTTGAGGCCCATGGAGATATCCAAGTCGGTCTGCTTACCGGTGACAACTCAGTTCGCGGTGACGCATCGGTAGTCGTGATGACGACCGAGGTGCTGAGAAATATGATTTACGCCGGCTCCAATGTGCTCGACGCTCTCGAGTTTGTCGTACTCGATGAGGTGCACTACCTGCAGGATCGATTTAGAGGGGCCGTCTGGGAGGAGGTTCTCATCCACCTCCCTGCGCACGTGCGCATCGTCGCTCTATCTGCAACTGTCTCGAATGCAGAGGAGTTCGCTGAGTGGATTCAGACTGTTCGCGGCAAAACTGTCGCAATAATTGAGGAGCGTCGACCCGTTCGCCTCACGAATCTCTATGCAGTCGGGGAGAAGGGCAGCCCCGATTTTCATTTATTGCCCGTCTTCATGCCTGACCCAGCCGACGACCTCCGTCCGAATCCAGAGGCAGCCAAACTTGATGGGCAGCCGAATAGAGATCGATCGGCTTCGCGATATCCGAGGGGTCGAGGGGAGCCACAGTCAGGGCGATTATTCACGCCATCGCGCGTCGAGATAATTCAACGCTTGGCCGACGAGAACATGCTCCCTGCGATTACCTTCATCTTCAGTCGCGCAGGCTGCGATGCTGCTGTTGATCAATGCCTCGCTTCGGGTATTCGACTCACAACTCGGGAGGAACGCAGAGAACTTCACCGCATCGCAGAGGAGCGCACCTCGATGCTGAGCGAGTCAGATCTTGTGGCACTTCGATATGACGCGTGGAGAATTGCATTTGAGGCGGGGATTGCAGCCCACCACGCAGGCATGATTCCTCCGTTAAAAGAAGCAGCAGAGGAGGCATTCGCAGCCGGCCTCGTGAAGGTTGTGTTTGCAACCGAGACACTTGCTCTCGGAATCAATATGCCAGCGCGCACCGTTGTAATTGAGAAACTCTCAAAGTTCACAGGGGAGCACCACGAATTCTTAACACCGGGCGAGTACACGCAGTTAACAGGCAGGGCAGGGCGTAGAGGTATAGACGATCGTGGATTCGCGGTAGTCGCATGGAGCCCATTCGTGCCCTTTGAGCAAGTTGCGGGGCTTGCCTCTCGGCGCACCTATGCGCTTACCTCTAGTTTTCGCCCTACCTACAACATGACTGCGAACTTGGTCGCTAGGTGCGATTCAATTGAGGCGCGACACCTTCTAAACCTCTCTTTTGCTCAGTATCGGGCCAATAGCGATGTGGTGGCTCTCGAGGATCAACTAGAGATGCTTGGCTCCCTCCTCGAGAAGGAGCGAGAACTAACGAAGTGCGACTTAGGTGATTTTGAGGATTATCGAGCGCTTATCACTGGAAAAGAACGCCCAGGCGACTCCGCTAAGCGCAGTTCAGTAGAGAGCGCTCTTGCTCAGATGCGCCCAGGTTCTGTTCTGCGAACCAAACGCTGTGGTGGACGCTGTGTGGTTCTACGTCATGAAGGTGGGCGGAGCGGAACAAGAATTCTTGTTCTAGGAGCTGACTCCACCCTCACCCGTCTAGGGCCAGCCGATTTTGAGACCGCTCCGATAGTGGTCGGGGACCTTGAAATACCCACACCATTCGCCCCCAAAAACCCTTCATTCCGTCGGGCACTTGCCGGGCGTCTGCGAGCACTAAAACTCGAGGGCGACTCTGGCGATGCTGGTGACCCTGACTCTAATCAGCGAGGAAAAAAGCAGAAAAAGACGCCTCCCGCTCCGGAGATTCACCCTGTCTCAGCGTGCGCGAGATTAGATGATCACATGCGGGCAGCATCGAAGGCCGATCGCCTAGCTAAGGATGCTGCACGCTTAGAGCGCCGTGTCCAAGCCCGAAGCGACAACCTCGGGCGCATGTTTGATCGCGTGCTTCGCGTTCTAGAGGCGCGCGGGTACCTCGATGGTTGGTCGTTGACCGCATCTGGAGAGAGCCTTATGCGAATCAACTCTGAGACAGACATCCTTGTTGCAGATGCAATCAACACCGGAATATTCGATGGACTCCGGCCACAGGAATTGGCATCCATAGCCTCTGTATTCACATACGAACATCGAGGGCCCGAACATCGCCGACCACCCGCACCTCGCTGGCCTAGTGGAGACTTGGCAAAACGCTGGCGCTCCATCGAACGTCATTGGAACTCGCTGCGTAGCGATGAAGAGGACGCAGGGCTCCCAGAGATGAGGCCACCCGACCCAGGGCTTGCACTCATCGTAAAAGCATGGGCTTCAGGGAACGACCTGAGCGACGTCCTTGATTTAACCGATGACCTAACCGGTGGAGATTTTGTTCGACACATGAAGCAACTCGTTGATCTACTTCGTCAGATTTCGTTGGTCTCAGAGAACGCACAGACTAAAGAGAGTGCGCGCACTGCCGCAGAGTTGTGTTTTCGAGGTGTTGTCTGCGCCTCAGGGGTGACCTCCAAATGACTATCCGTCCTGGAGACGAATGGGGAACGCCTACTGACTCCGCCCCCGATTTAGTGGTTAGCGGTAGCGATGGCGACCTAGCGCGGTCACTCAAATCTTGGCCACATCCAAACCCTTTGATCTCTTTCGTACCTTCGGTAGATTCGGATTTTGCAAAATCCCTTGGGCTCTCATCGCTTCGTGATCCTGAAGTGACCAATGTTGGGGCTGCAGGAAAAATGGAGGCGCCGATTGACGCAATTGAATACAGAATTGCAGGGAAGACATATCTCGCTATGAACGCTATTGAGGTGGGGGTCTCACCACTAGTGCTGCGGGCAACAAGTAGAAGCAAAGAGATCTCGGTCACAATTAACGGACGAAAATTCTTCAATGGATTCGCAAGCGGAGTCGTCGTAGCAAATGGAGAATTCATCGGAGCCGCAGACCTCGTTCCACGGAGCCACCCCGGAGATGGGCGACTCGAGATTCACATTTACAGCCTCAAAGCAGGTGAGCGAGCGGCGATGCGCAGGCGCCTAGCCGCCGGAAGCCATCTTCCACATCCCCGCATCTCGACGGGTTCAGGTTCGCGTGTTCGAATTGAGGTGAAGGGCGGCGCATGGCCGATCAGGGCCGACTCAGAGTTGGCGGGGCGAGCGGGGAGGATTGAGTTCGAGGTCCGGAGCCCGGTAGCCCGGCTCCTCCTATAAGCCAGACCACTCCCAGTCTCTGAGTTCTAAATTCTTTTGGGAATTTCGGCATCCATTCCCATTCAAACTCCGAGTCGCCCGGTACGATTCGCAACCCATGCAGTACGTCGCAGAGCAATTCACCTCAGATGAAGCCACGGCCCTGCGCCCATACTTCACGAATATTGACGGCCCCGTCTTCGCCCTCGTAAATCTCCCAGAGGTCGTCAAGGGAGCATTGTTTGCACGTTATTCGCGCTCGGAGAAGAGTCTTAGGCGCCTATTCCTAGATGAGTTTGCCGTCGAACTTGATCTCTCGGGAGACATCACAGTCGACGCGAGTGTCGGGGTTAAACGCGCGGAGGCTTTATACGACAAGGTATTCCTTGAGTACGGCGATGACTCTGTGGCGCAACTAGGTGGAGTGCATCTCGCGTGTGAGCAGGCTTCAAATATTCTCACCAAAGTCCTCGAGTGGGGACGATTGATGGCGTACCTAGAGCAATCGACTCGGTACATTCCATACGACTCTCGACTCGGAGGGAGATTCCGTTATCTACGACCTCCCGAGGTACTTGAGTCGCCGCTTGGGGCGCTCTACGTAGCCGAGATGGATCGCCTCTTTGCGACTTACCAGCAGTTACTCCCGAGGATGATGGAGTGGGCCCGCGAGCGTTACCCAAAGGACCCTAGTGACCCCGATTTTGTCTACAAGCAAACCATCAAGGCAAAAGCATGTGATGCAGTAAGAGGGATACTCCCAGCCGGGACTCTCTCTAATGTAGGCATCTACGGAACTGGCCAGGCCTACGAATCTCTTTTACTAAAGATGCGCGCTCACCCACTACCAGAGGCACGCGAGTACTCAGAGTTGATGCTGACGGAGTTGCGCAAGGTTATTCCTTCCTTCTTAACACGCGTAGATCGCGCAGATAGGGGAGGCGCATGGTCTCAATATCTGATAGATACGCGCGAGCAAACCCAGAGCGTTGCAAACCGAATCCTCGGCCGTATGGAGCCAGAAGATAGGCCCGGAGTGACACTTGTCGACTTCGATCCGGAGGGCGAAGACAAGGTACTTGCAGCGATCCTCTACCCAGTATCAAACCTGCCAGAGGATGAAGTTCTGCATCGAGTGCGCAGCCTCGGAGCGGAGGACCGCCGTCAATTGCTCGCCGCATATGTGGGGGAGCGCAATAATCGGCGCCATAAGCCAGGGCGCGCGCTTGAGCGGACCGATTACAGATTCGATGTGCTCGCTGATTACGGAGCATTTCGCGATTTACAGCGACACCGAATGCTGACCATTGAATGGCAGCCCCTAACACCGCTACATGGATTTGATCTACCCGAGGCGGTTGTAGAGGCCGGAGCGGAACGCGAATTTACCGAGGCAATGGAACGATCAGCTGCACTCCATGGCGCCATGGCTCTGCGATTTCCAGAGCAGTCCTCCTATGCAGTCTCCCTCGCATATCGAATTCGTTTCGTTATGCAGTTCAACGCACGCGAAGCATTCCATATGCTCGAGTTGCGCAGCGGACCCCAAGGACATGCCGCATACAGGACAGTCGTGCAGGATATGCACCGCCTTATAAAAGAGCAGGCGGGGCACGCTGCTATTGCAGATGCCATGTCATATGTTGATTACGGGGTCTACGAACTCGAGCGTCTCGCGTCTGAGAGGGCTGCTGCAGCTCGTCGCTCCGCAGGCGTCTAATCACAAAACGCATCAGCAACACGGCCAACATCGGCAACTTAAAGATGACTCACAGCGCGATTTAAGAGCGTTCAGCGCGAAGAATATTTCTACTTTAAGGGGCGAAAAATAACTTCTCGGCTCGCCTTGATTATTAGCGGCTAAAGGGGTGTAATGCACCTGCTTACACTTGTGAGCGAGGGCCCGATCGGGGTCGACTCCAGTTCGCTGGAGCGGAGGCCGATCGAAGAAGGCTTAGTCAACGGGACTCAGATACCCAGCAGAGAACGCTGTACTTATTGATTGACGGAGTCGCCGAGAAGATAAGGCAGTGACCCCAAGGGTATCTGAGTCCCGAAGCCACGCCATCAGCCATCACGGGCCTATTGGCCTGATACCGCTGATACCCCCCCGACCGAGACTGCATTGGGGCCTTATTTTAGGTTTTCCGCCATATATTGCCTGCCCTGCGCGATTCTGCTCCCTCTGCGTGTTATGTTGCGCGCCCCTCCACCCCGGAAGTGAACATGCCTAAAGACGTAATAGATCCAGAAGAAGAACTCGATACCGACGATGAACTCGATGGCGAAGAGATTGAGGACGACCTCGATGATGAGGCCGATCCTCTAGTTGATTCAGTTCTCGACGATGACCTGTTGGCGGTAGAAGGCGTAGACGACAATCCCGCTGATATCTCGACCGATGACGATCTCGATGACGACGACGATCAAACAGTTGTTGTTCTTGAGGACGAACTCCACCCAGACGATGTTGAGGCCTCTCTAGATATTCTCTTGAAGGAGAAGACCACTAGCGATCGCCCCGAGGACGAAGACCTTGAGGATGCTGAGAGCGAAGCAGATCGAGTTGAGGGCACCAATAAGGTGAAACCTCGAGGAGACGACGAGTTTTTATGCGACTCGTGCTTCTTGGTATTGCCACTCAGTCAACTTGCATCTGGGCAGAAGGAACGCTGCAGGGACTGCGCGTAAATCTAGGTAAGTTTCTCAAGATCCTTTAGGGCAAATTTGAACTCGACTCATTTCTGATGGAGAGGTCTGTGCTCGCACCAAACGCGCGTATTGCATTCGCAGCCTCTGCTCTATCTGGGCTATTGATGGCATGCGCGTTCCCGCCGATTGGTGCTTGGCCGTTTGCGATCGTCGCGTTACTTCCATTGCTCTGGGTCTGGAGCAGCGCATCAATTTGGCGGTCAGCTTGGAGCGGCTTCGTATTCGGAGTGCTTTTTTTCGGAGTCGTTCTCTCATGGGCATGGTATTTCGGGGCAGTAGCAATTCTCCCGCTTGTTGCGACTCAAGCCCTCTACGTAGCGGCGGTAGGCAGCGGCATCGCAGCGATACGTCGCCTCGGAGTCTCATCGCCGTTAATCGTTGCTGCGGCGTGGAGTCTTGGCGAGTATCTGCGAGGAACTTGGCCGTTAGGGGGGCTGGCATGGGGAGAGGTTGGAACCGCCATGTCTCCATTCACGCCGGCGCGCGGATTAGCCGCCTGGGCAGGTGCTCTAGGGGTCACATTTGCAGTGGTTCTCTCTCAGGCAGTTCTGCTTGAAGTACTACTCAAGGCCAGTAGGCGTGGGGAATCAGTGGCAGGCGGGGAGGGGAGAGGCGCTCACCGCCTTCAATCTCACCAAATCCATTTAGGAGTAGCTGCGCTGTTAGTTCTGATCTTCCTTGCTGCCGGGCTAAATCCTCCGAGAACGCGTGAGGTAGGAGCATTAAAGATTGCTGCCATTCAGGGGAACGATCTCAACAGAGGGTTGAGCTCAGATGAGATTTCTAACCAAGTGCTCACGGAGAAGCACTTTGATCTGGCTGGCCAATTAACCGGAGACTACGACCTAATTATTTTCCCAGAGTCTGCGCTTATGAGCGACCCTGAGGCAGACCCACTACTCATGTCAAGAATTGTCGCTACTGCGAGGCGCCATAATTCATTTGTACTTATCAATGCAATAAATCGCGAACAAGAGGGCACCATTTACAATACGAATCGCCTATACGCACCCGATGGTTCGTTAGTAGCGAATTACTCCAAAAGACATCTAGTGCCGTTCGGGGAGTATGTGCCTTGGAGATCTGCGTTGAGTTTTATATCAGCAATTGATCAGGTACCAGAAGACTTCACTGCTGGTCAGAACAACGATTCAAACTCAGGCGTCCTTAATCTCGACCGCAAGAAAATTGGGAGTCTTATTTGTTTCGAGTCGGTATTCCCTGAGCTTGCACGACGAGAGGTCCGTGACGGAGCGGAGGCACTTATTGTCTCAACCAATAATCGCTCCTACCGCCGCAGCGCGAATAGCGCGCAGCATGTGCAGTCATCACAGATGAGAGCTGCGGAGACTGGTCGGGCATTGGTACAGGCCTCAATCTCTGGAATCTCTGCCATTATCGACCCACGGGGCCATATTGAGAAGAGAACTGAGCTATTCAAGCCTGCAATTATCGAGACAAAGGTTCCTCTTCGTGCAGGGGAGACCCCGTATGTGAAGCATGGTCCGTTAATAGTAGAGATCTCAGCCACGATCGTGATTGCGGCTGTGGCGTTTGGCCTGCTTCGCCGTAGACTGCAGAGGATGTCCAGTAGAGGAGACTCCAGTGAGTGACGAACGCAGCACAGTTGATCGAGTAGTTGAGTTAGCAGTACATGTTCCCGTGGGCATCGCTGCATTCGCTAGAGATGCAGTACCCACACTTGTAACAATGTTTGCCGGACGAGGCAAGCGCGAAGTAGATGTTCATCAACGCGAAGTAGTTGGCCAGATAGCGAACTACAAAGCAGTTGGTGAGCTGGCGGTTAAATTTGGTCCTCCGGTAGTGAAGCAACGAGTCAACGAGCAGATGGTCACGCTGCGAGCTAAAAGCATCGAAGCCTTCGAGTCATTCTCGGCATCCTCGAAGGCATACTCCGGCCTCTCCGACATGTGCTCTTCAGGCGCTGGCCCTCACCTCACTGAGAATCTCGAGGCGAGGAGCAAAGAAGCGCCAGCGAAGGAAGATTCAGCGCCGAACATGGCGCCAATTTCCGAATCGATTAATGAACCGAGTACTCCAGAGAGCGACTCAACCCCAATGCATCCCGGGATTCTCTCTATCCCAGATTATGACGGGTTAGCAGCGAGCCAGATTATTGAGCGGCTCGAGGGCCTCAACCCGGGCGAGCTAAGCGACGTAGAAGACTACGAACGATCAACGCGTGCTCGCCGAACCATTCTCGGCAAGATCGCCATTCTGCGGACCAAGTAGAGGTCCACAGCGTTGGAGTCCGTGCGCAATGCAACCAGCGACGACGTGGAGACCCTCAGTGGCTTCGCTGCGCAGTTAGCCCACGAGCTCATACCTATGAGAGGCGGCGCTCTCTGGGCTGCTCAGGAATCACTCATAGAGCCCCTCGGCGAGGCATTTACGAACCTTCTTGCCTCCGAGGAATCGCACATCATTATCGGGCTCTTAGAGGGCGCTCCCATGGGATTTGGAGTCGCCGTATTGAGGCGCCTAAACGACGACACCCTGCTAGGAGACATCACTGAAATTTGGGTCGAGCCTGAGGCCAGGGCGGTCGGCCTTGGAGAGCTGATTCTGGGTTCGCTTACTGAATTCTGCGTCGAGAGAGGCTGTATCGGCATCGACGCAAGGGCTCTTCCTGGGCACCGCCAAACAAAGAACTTCTTTGAGGAGCAAGGCTTCACAGCACGCATGCTCACCATGCACAGAACTCTTTAAGGCGCCATAAAGGAGCCCGGGAGGAGCCAAAGTGCAGGCCATAAACCCGTATATCTCGGGGATCCACCAAGACGGCAAACGCCCATAATCTTCGTTATGTAACTCTGTGGAGAGGGCTTGCTACCCCACGCCTATGAGGTCAACGACGAATACGAGAGTCTCTCCGCCTTTAATGACCCCCCCGGCACCGGCTGATCCATATCCAAGGTGCGGCGGGATCGTGATGCTGCGTCGTCCGCCAACCTTCATGCCGGCAACCCCTTGGTCCCAGCCTGCGATGACTTCACCTCGACCGAGGTGGAATCCAAAGAAGTCATTCCTGTCCCAGGAGGCGTCGAACTGCTTCCCTGTGCTCCAGGAGACCCCTACATAGTGAACGCTAACGAAGGTACCGGAGACTGCTTCGTCGCCGGTTCCAATCTCTAGATCCTCTAATACAAGTTCTGCTGGAGGAGCGGTATCTGGAATTGTGATTGTTGGTTTTGTGTCAGCCATGGCGTGAAATTAGCCCAGAATCAATCCGCTGAGAGGAATCGCAGCCCTGAAGAACGCCCTCGCACCAAATAGACGCCTTTGACGAGCCTGAGGGACGACCTAGCTGTCCTCATAATCAGATAGCGGTGGACACGAGCAAAATACGTTCCGATCGCCGTAAACGCCATCTATTCGGCTCACCGGCGGCCAGTATTTATTTCTACGGGTTGCATCCGATGGGTATGCCGCATGCTCGCGCGTATACGGCCGATCCCATTCGCCTGTTAGAAGATCGGCAGCCGTGTGCGGTGCGTTGTGGAGCGCGCTCTCATCAAGAGATACCCGCCCCTCCTGAACATCGGTAATCTCGGAGCGAATTGCAATCATCGCGTCGATAAAACGATCGACCTCTCCAAGATCTTCCGACTCTGTTGGCTCGATCATTAGCGTTCCGGATACAGGGAAACTCATTGTTGGTGAGTGAAATCCGTAGTCAACCAATCGCTTCGCTACATCATCAACACTCACACCAGTCGCATCTGTAATTGGGCGAATATCAATGATGCACTCATGGGCCACTAGCCCAGACTCACCTCGATATAGAACTGGGAAATGCTCTTCAAGTTGATGCGCTATGTAGTTTGCATTCAGGATCGCAACTTGAGTCGCCCGACGAAGACCCTCTCCCCCCATCATCGCTACATACGCCCACGAGATTGGGAGCAGCGACGCAGAACCCCACGGGGCTGCAGAGATCGCCCCTACCCCACCACCAGCGGGGCCACACTCAGGTACAAGTGGGTGCGAGGGCAGGAACTCTGCAAGGTGGGAGCGAACCCCAACGGGGCCGACACCTGGCCCTCCCCCTCCGTGGGGAATGCAGAATGTCTTGTGCAGATTTAAGTGCGACACGTCAGCACCAAAATGCCCCGGAGCCGCTAGCCCAACTAGCGCATTCAAATTTGCGCCATCGAGATATACCTGGCCGCCTGCCTCGTGAACCATCGCACATACATCTGTGATCTCAGTATCAAAGACTCCGTGTGTTGAGGGGTACGTGACCATCAACGCTCCGAGTCGCCCAACATTCTCATCAATGCGGCGTTTAAGGTCCTCTAGGTCGATGTCGCCTGAGTCGTTGCACGCAATAACTATCACCTTCATCCCAACCATTGCCGCGCTGGCGGCATTCGTTCCATGCGCAGAGGCAGGTATGAGACAGACAGTTCTCTCGAAATCTCCGCGAGAGCGGTGGTAAGCCCTGATCGCTAATAGCCCTGCAAACTCGCCCTGCGATCCAGCATTGGGCTGCAGCGATACAGCGTCATAGCCAGTGATCTCAACTAGTGCGGCCTCAAGTTCTTTGAAGAGCCGCCGGTATCCGATGCTCTGATCAATCGGCGCGAAAGGATGCATTGCCCCAAACTCTGGCCATGTCACGGGGATCATCTCAGTCGTAGAGTTGAGCTTCATCGTGCATGATCCAAGCGGAATCATTGTACGGTCGAGGGCAAGATCTCGATCAGCGAGCCTGCGCAGATAACGAAGAAGCAACGTCTCTGACCTGTACTTAGAGAAGACGGGGTGAGTCATGAACTCAGAGGTTCTAATCAATGCCGTAGGAATTGAATCTGAGGCTGACTCAAGAAGAGGAGCGATATCGAGATTTACACCGAACGCTATTAGCACGCGCTGCAGAACATCTTGGGTTGTCTGCTCGTCAAGCGATAACCCAATCGTGTCGTCATCAACTAGTCGGAGATTGATCCCGCTCTCTACAGCATTAGCGATCACTTCAGTAGCGCGCCCTGGGACTCGGATCGAGAGCGTGTCGAAGAATGCATCCTCGAGGACAACCAATCCAGCGCTACGAAGTGCCTCAGCTACTGCGGAGGTCTGGCGGTGTATCCGTTCTGCGATGCGTTTAAGTCCATCTGGACCATGCCACACGCCGTAAAGCCCTGCGATTACTGCTAGCAAAACCTGCGCTGTGCAGATGTTGCTCGTTGCCTTCTCGCGACGAATGTGCTGCTCCCTTGTCTGCAAGGCAAGTCGTAAGGCTGGTCGCCCTGCAGAGTCAACCGATACCCCGACAAGTCTTCCTGGTAAGGAGCGCTTAGATGAGTCCCTGACGGCCATGAAACCCGCGTGTGGGCCCCCGAAACCAAGTGGGACTCCAAATCTCTGCGACGAACCGACGACGACATCGGCGCCGATCTCGCCTGGCGGGCGAATAAGGGAGAGAGCGAGTAAATCTGCAGCGACGGCAACGCTTGCTCCCTGCGCGTGTATGCGCTCTATCAGTTCGCCGTCGTCACGCAGGCGACCGCTCGCTCCAGGGTACTGAAGCAGTACCCCAAAGACGCCCTCACTTGGGATATCAGTCTCAGGGTCACCTACTACTAGTGCGATGCCAAGCGGCTCGGCACGGGTAGCGACTACAGCAATTGTCTGCGGGAAGCAATCTTCGTCAATAAAGAAAACCTCTCCGGCTTTTGGATTCAAGCGATAGCAGAGCGCCATCGCCTCCGCCGCTGCGGTGCCTTCGTCAAGCATCGAGGCATTAGCGATATCCATGGCTGTTAGGTCAGCGATCATCGTCTGAAAATTGAGTACTGCCTCTAAGCGCCCCTGCGAAATCTCCGGCTGGTAAGGCGTATAGGCGGTATACCAGGCCGGATTCTCAAGAACATTCCGAAGCACTACGGGTGGCGTGACAGTGCCGTAATAGCCAAGGCCGATAAGAGAGATAAGCGATTGATTCTGGGCAGCAATCTCGCGCAACTCTGCGATTACCTCTACCTCAGATCGTGGCGACCCAATACTCAAAGCTCCGAGCCGCTCAATTGTGCTGGGAATAGCAGCGGAGGTGAGCTCATCGAGGGAGGAGTAGCCAAGGACCTTGAGCATTTTGAGTTGATCTGCAGATGATGGTCCTATGTGGCGCTCTATGAACGCTCCGTGGTTCGCCAATTCATCGTACGAAGGTCGATCTGTCTTCGTCACCGGCTTGCCCCTTCAATTCCAAGATTGGATGGCACTCTCATTTTTACAGGAGATTTCTTGGGCGCTGGTTTCATGGGCGCTGGTTTCATGAACGCCTCACAAACGGCGGCCTAACAACTGTTCCTCTTAATTCACGCCCGCGTACCTCGATAGTTACCTCTGCGCCGAGCTCAACACTTGGTTTAAGAAAGGCGAGAGCAATGCTGTGCCCAAGAATCGGAGAGAAGTTCCCACTAGAGACTTCGCCCACATCATCTCCACCAAAGAAGACAGTGTTGCCGCCCCGTGGAGGTTGGCGCCCCTCAACTGAAATTCCTCGGAGCACGCGACTCGGGCCTTGCTCTTGCTCTACGCGCAGCGCTCCGGCGCCCCTAAAGCCGCCCGGCTTATCGAAGCGCACTACCCAAGCAAGCCCTGCCTGAAGAGAGGTAATCCCCTCCCCTAGTTCGTGCCCATGCAATGGGAGCCCTGCCTCAAGGCGCAGAGTGTCTCGCGCACCTAGCCCGGCAGGGGTTACCCCTGAGGCAACAATCGCATCCCAGAGTTCATTAGCGACTGATGCCGGGACCTCAATCTCGACGCCATCCTCACCTGTGTAACCAGTACCTGAGGCCCACCCAGACTCGCCTAACCAGGTAACGGGAACGACATGGAAATGACCAACCGAGGCGGCCTCCGGCCAAAAGGTCGATAATCGAGCACGTGCCTCGGGCCCCTGTACCGCGAGTACGACACGAGAATCTGTCACATCGAGAACCTCGGCATCACCTGCTGCGACTGTCGTCACCGCCGCCTTAATTGCTGCAACAAGAGGCTCCGTGTTGGAGGCATTCGGCATAACGGTAAAGGCCTCTGGCTCCAGCCACCAAACGATTATGTCGTCCACAACATGGGCGTCACGTTCGTCGAGGAGGTGCGTGTATTGAGCGCGTCCAGGTTCAATGCGATTTAAGTCGTTGGTAAATGCCCACTGCAACGCAGCGAATGCGCCGGGCCCGCTTACACGCACGGAGCCTAGATGTGAAACGTCAAAAACTACTGCCGACTCACGGCAAGCGCGGTGCTCCTCAATAACTCCGGAGTACTGAATAGGCATCTCCCACCCACCAAACTCAGCCAATCGCGCCCCGAGAGCGCGATGCACTGCATCGAGTGGACTAGTTCGAAGAATCTCCGTCATCCGCGTCTTCCTATGGCTTTGATTGATGGGAACAGCAGACGAGAACGCATCTGCAGTGTAAGGAATAGCGCAGAACTGCTACCCCTAACGAATCAACGAAATAGCCAATATCTGCGGACTAGTTCCGGAGTAGTTCCAGAGCACAATTTGGCTCTAAAATTACCAAATTCTTGAGAGGACCGGGGGGATCTTGCACCCCCGGAGACTCTCTCAAGCGCCTAGGAACCGAGCCCAACCTGGGGATCGATCTGTGCTGCGTCTCTCTCCTCAAGCGAAGCGACGAGATCGCTTGGATGCAGCTCCGTGATTCCAGCATCAATCTGGCGCACAACCGAACCAAGGGGAACAATATTGAGCACACCTTGGCCGTGGCGAACTAGATCGAATATGTCCTCACCATTGCGAGCGAGCACACTCTTATTCTCATCAATGACAAGGCTTGCCGTGGCGAGGTCTTCACCGAGGTGCTCGCGCAGATAATCAATTGCTTTGCGCGCGGTCTTGAGTGAAACCCCAGCATCAAGAAGATTCTTGATCACCTTCAGAGCGACGAGGTCAAGATACGAATACCTTCGTTTAGATCCACTCCCCTGCGCATCGCAGAGTGAGGGTCGGAGCAATTCGGTACGAGCCCAGTAATCCAATTGCCTGTAAGTGATGCCGACAATTGCACAGACCTGCGGCCCGCGATATCCGATCTCTTCCCATTGAGTCTCGCCGAGAACTCCCTGCTCAACAATTGAAGCAGTTACCGATGCATCGGATGACGGATCACTTGGTGTTGACATTGAGTAGAACTCCCCGTGGAATGTTTAAAAGGATTCCGGCCATGTATCGACTGGGCGTCGAATAGTTATCGAATGGGTCCGGATCACACTCTCGTAGTTACGAGCCTGTAAACCGTAACTGATTAGCTCTCGAGGGGTCAAGGTTAGGGGCAAGAAACTAGGTAGATACTGAGTTCTGAATCGCCAATCCCTGTAATTTCAGACAAAGTCTTCGGGTTTTACTTGATCAAGGAAGTCTCGAAACTCCTCAATCTGCTCCTCCTCCTGCTCCTCATCAAAGACCAAGCTTGCCTCCTCGAATACATCATCTGCGATGAATATTGGGGGTTGCTCTTCCTGACGCACCGCTAATGCAATGGCATCGGAGGGCCGGGCTGAGACTCGGAAAGTTCTATCGCCGGCAGCGAACTCAACCTCTGCGAAGAACGTTCCTTCGTGTAACTCAGTAATCTCAATCGAGGAGATGGTGGCGCCGAGTTCTGCGAGCAGCATAGTGACAAGGTCATGCGTCATTGGCCGCGGAGTCTCCATGCCTTGAAGCGAATAAACAATGGCTGTCGCCTCCGGAGATCCTATAAAAATAGGCACATACCGCCTCGGCTCAGCCCCTTCACGGAGAAGCATGATGGGCTGGTTTGAGGGGACCTCAACTCTTACTCCGACAATCGATACTCGAACCACGTGGTGACACTACCACCGCAAAAACGCAGTTTGGACGCCCGTCTTCGTTGCAGCGCCCGCTCTTTGGAGCTCGCCAGACGCTAGTAATACTCAGGTTCGACTACGGCTCGTGGGTCTCTTCAGAACCACTAAAACCATCTTCTTGAACCTGAGACGTTCGAAGTATTTGGTCTAGAGATCGGCGCAGGTACACGGTGCGCAGACTGCGCCCGAGCGATGCAAGCTCGACCACCTTGTCTCGTCGTGCAATGAGCGACTCCGCTCCATTGGGTCGCTGCCGACCCGCGACCATCTGCTCGTAAAACTGTGCCTCGCGCTCGGCGAAGTTTCTATACATGCGTAGGTGGCGAGGCTCCGCACCATTCTCGATGAAGCCCGCGACAAGAGAAGCAATGATCAGAGCGTCGTCCTCGAAGAGCCCCTCGGGACCCATTTGTCCTGCAGCTTTGATCAGTCCGCAGGCCTCCATCTCAACCACTTGATCGATAGTGAGTCCACTCGCATCTGCGATCTCAGATCGCGTGAGTCCATTGCCCTCGGGCTCTGAAGTAAGAACATCTCCCTGAGAATCGAGCTCCATCTGCTCACCTCTAAGGCGGGTGCTCTTCATTGATTTCTCAGCAAGAGGAGCCTCAACCTTTTTCGGCACCGCCTTTCTGCGTTTCTTTTTCGCTGGAGCTTCAACGGGTGGAGAGTTCTCCTCAGCCAACGCAACGGGAGTGCTCACCTCGGGCGCTGCATCGAAGAACGTCGCAACTGTCGAATCGCTACGCAGTTCGTCAGAGGTATCTGGGAGTGGAGAACCGTCAAGATCATGTTCTTGGAGGCGGTCCTTAATGACCTTCAGGGGAAGGAAATTATCCTTCTGTTGAAGCAGTATCCAGCGCAGACGGATTAGATCTGATTCATAAAACTTGCGGTAGCCGGAGGGCGTTCGCTCAGGGGCAATCAATCCCTGACTCTCCAAGAATCTAATTTTCGAAATCGTGACATCCGGGAACTCGGCACTTAAATGATTAAGCACATCGCCTATTGAGAGATGGGCTGATTCGCTATCAGCGTTCATCGGGCCGACTCAATCGTTACAACATAACGGCCGATCTGTACCTCGTCGCCGTCGTGAACATCGCTGGTGGTGATCAATTTACGATTTACATAAGTGCCGTTGAGTGAGCCGACATCGCTTACTGAGATAGAGAACTCAGAGCCTCCACTACCTTCTACCGAACCGCCTCTTGGGCGGCAGTTGAAGACGCAGTGTCGCCGAGAGACTGTGATGTCATCCAAGAAGATGCCAGAGGCGGGGTGGCGCCCTACCTCTAGAGATCCAACATTCAATGCAAACTTGCTACCGGCATTCGGGCCTCTAATAACGTGAATGAACGCAGCTGTAGCCGGGGAGTTGCTCGTAGCGGCTGCGCTCGACTCGACCACCGCAATTGAGAGGGTTGCCTCACCGGAATCGTTCCCGGCCTCTTTCGAATCGGCGTCCTTCGAAATGGCGTCCTTCGAAATGGCGTCTTGAGCCTCTCCTGCAGTGAGCCCAGCGTCAGCGCCGCATGAAGAGCAGAAGCGCGCATCCTCAAGATTCAGGTGGCCACATGCGGTGCATTTCATAGCCGTAGGCTACAGCCCACATGCTCGCTGCGAAACCCTAACTCTTCACGGTAGGTAGAGGGTCTAAAAGTGGCGATACGCGGAGATCGACGCTGCTCGGAGTTGGAGCGGATCCCTAACCCTCAACCAGTGCCTGATATGCCGAGGCGTCCATAAGTCCACCAATCTCGGCCTCTACACCGACCTCGAGTACAAATATCCACCCGGCGCCGTAAGGGTCTTGATTCATTAGCTCGGGAGTGTCCTCTAAAGCTGAATTTACCTCGGCAATCACACCGGTCAACGGCGCGTAAATCTCAGAGACTGACTTGGTGGACTCAACCTCTGCTACTCCTACTGACCGAAGCACTGAGACCCCGACCTCAGGAAGTTGGACGAATACCACGTCGCCAAGCGCATCCTGTGCAAAATCAGTAATTCCGATCAGCGCCCGGCCGTCAGAGATCTTTACCCACTCGTGCTCTTCTGTGTATTTCAGATCGTCTGGGTAGTTCATGGTTTTAAGTCTCCATTCGAGGCGAAAGATTCATCAGAGAAGCGGTCGGCAGAATCTACTCCGCTCGACCTTCGCGTAAGGCAATACGCGCCAACGGGACATAAGTAGCGGCGGCCCAATACGAGAGCGCCAATCCCCCAATTGTCGCTGACCATGTAAATAGCAAGAGGAAGGCGTGGAGAGCACCACTTGAGAAGGTCAGGAGTAGAAAGCCTGGCAGAGCGAACATGAGCCCGAGGGTCCCGGCCTTTCCGACCCACTGCACCTCAATCCGCCTAGCTCCGGCTGCAGCCAATCCAACTACTGCGACGCTGATAACAGCCTCTCTGAAAAGAACAAGCGCTCCAATCCACAGCGGCACCGAACCATTGATCAACAGCGTGACAGCAGCCGTGATTAGGAGGATTCGATCTGCCACCGGGTCTAGTACCTGACCTATGGCCGAGCCCTGATCGTATTTGCGCGCTATCCAGCCATCGACCCAATCGGTGGCACCAAGAATCGCCAAGAGAATCGCAGCGGAGAGCGGCTTATCGGCACCAAGAAGTAGCCAGACAAAAATCGGCACGCAGAGAAGCCTTAAAAGCGAGATGAGATTTGGAATGGTTCTCCAACCTGCATCCCGGCTAGGTACCGGTACAGAGCTAGTTAAAGGCATTGGCTGAGATTAGAGCGTCCCTCATCCACGTTGGGTTATACGCCTTCAGGTGGCGCTGTGGGGTCATCGGGGCGCTCGCCGGCATCAAACTGCACGGCGGCTCGATCAGAAATCAGGGGCCCGATTACTGACCTAGAGACGGCTCGGTGATCTGGATTGTCTCGATAGGTGCGAAAATCTTCAATGTCGTCGAAATCTGCAACTATGGCGAAGTCAAAGTTGTGCTCCCCGAGCCCTAGATCAGAGCCAAATCGGTAGGAGCGAATCTCAGGGATTACAGCGGGCAGAGCGTAGAGCGCCTCCCCCACCTCACCGATTTGCGCTTCAGTGACACCCTCAACCCAACGGAACATCGCTATATGTCTGAACATATCGTCACTCTCTCACGTGGCGGGGCGCGAAGTGCCCCTCCGATCGGATCACACGCACCGGGCAGGGAGGTGCTCGCCGACGGGAGGGGCAGTTACGTTTTATCACTTATAGGCAACAATGGGGGCAATTTTGGGAGATTATTTCAGATATGTGACGCGTTTCACCCGAATTGCACCTCTAATCCGGTGGTGAATCTCATGGCGCTACAAAGCGATGGAGAACCGCACCAACCCCCTCGGAGACGGTGATGAATCCTCTTCCATTGGAGTTAAATCCAACAGCCTCGCCCTGAGCCTCAGATGGCGCTGGCCCAGCGCAGGCGACGATCTTGGCTCCTCCGGCTATAAAGGTCGAGAGCGGTGTACCAATATCAGGTCGGGCGCTTACCGCCACTCCCCCATAGGTACGAAGAGCGAGTTGCAGGCCGTTCGGAGAAATATCCGCACCAGTAATCGCACCGAAGGCACTCGGAGAAGTTGTGATGGTTGCGAGGTACTCCATCGTTGTGAGGACGCCTGGGGTAACTGAACCCGAGACACGGTAAGCATTCTGTGCTCCGCCGCTCATGCTTTTAGTTATCACAACGATCTCGCCTGTTGCCGGGTCCACTAATAGCGACTCCGCATTATGGGCCCCGTCTGGATAACGGAGTCGGATTGCATCCACACCAGAGAGGGATCCAGAAACGCTCCCCGCTAGGTCCACAACAGGCTCTGCCACTCGGTAGATAACGATCTCTGAGCGCACGGAATTGTTGTCGCCTATATCACCAACGTAGATATACGTCTTAGCGGCCACAGGGCCGCGACCGACTGCGATGTCCTCCCAATCGATTGCAGAGGCTCCGTTGAGGCTCAGAGTCGTATGTGTGATCCCTTCACCGTCGAGGCCAAATATTCGAGCTGAGTCACCCGAGTCGTTGTGAACCCAAAGAAGACCTGGATTAGCTCGGCTCGCGGCAAGCCCGGAGATCTCAGTCAACGCTGCATTAGCAATTGGGGCGCTCTGCGAAGCCACAAGTCTCTTTGAACAAGTAGCAATCAAGACAGGCGATGCGCAGCCCACCAAGATCGATGCGCCAATGACCGCGAGCACAATGGACGGTACAGCGATCTTTCGAATCCAGACTCTCCACATAGGTTTAAGCGTACCTTGGAAAATCAAGAGTCACTCCTCAAAGCACATGCCCAGATAAAGAGCCTCCCCATTCCCTTACTCAGGCGGAGTGTCGTTGGGCCCCACAAGGAAACCTTGATACTCGCCCGGTGAAGCAATCTCAGATATCGGGTCCGGGTCAGCATCAAACTCAACGCGCAGTGCCTTACTCATAATTGCATGAGCTTCGTATAGCGCAGTTATGTAGGTGAGTTCGAGAATCTCCTCGTCACTCAGATGCTGATGAAGCGCATCAAATACACCATCAGATACGCGCCCATTCTCTAGAGTCAGGGCATCTGTATATGCAAGCACTGCGCGCTCTACTGGCGAGAAAAGGTCGGTAGCGCTCCAATTTGGAATCGCTGCGATCTTCTCCTCACTAATCCCAACTGTTCGACAAGATTTACAGTGCTGGGAGAAAACAAAACGACTCTGGCGAGTCCAGCCTGTTCGAGTCTGCGCTAGTTCTCTGAGCACTGGATCTAGCAAACGCTCCGGCGACCTGTAGAGCAGAATGCCTTGGCAAGCATGCTCGAATACCGCAGGCACGAGTGCGAAAACTGTCCACCAATCTCCCGGGGTTCCCGTGATGGTTCCAGGCTCCTCCACGGGGCACCGGTTGGGCCCGAAGAGGAGGTCATACACAGGGAGCACAGAGGCCGCAGCCTCTGAACGTGGAACTTGCCTGAGACGTGGCATAAATACTCCTTAGGAGGTTGTGAATTGCGCTAATTGAAGGCTCTTAAACGCTCTTAAACACCGGGTATCGCTGCGAGCCTTCCGTCTGCAATCGCTGCAGCGAACTCCGCGTAATCTTTCTCGTTCTGATCCGCATAAGAGGTTGCGAATGAAACCATCGCATCGTCGAACTTTGTATCCCCGGCGATGTAGCCAGTGATCTGCGTCGAGTCGCCAGTCTTGGCGTGTGCACGAGCAAGGGTCCAGCCGCAGGCCATCCCGTATGCCTCGAGCTGAACTCTAGACATGAGTGCAATATCGGCAGAGAGTTTCATGTCACGTAGCTGGCGCACGAAGTAATGCTTGTCGTTACCAAGTACGTTCTCAGTCCACCCGAGGAACATATCGCTAGCGGCCTGCATTAAGCGCTGCCCGTGAACGACTCTCTCTCCCTCGTGTTTGAACTCGTGCCCGGTGACATGCGGAGCAAGAACCGACGGAATGGCTTCCTTAATCTGGAGCAGGAGTGGGTCGCCTGCATCACGACTCACGAAGAGCGCTGCAAGCGCACGAGTGCCGACGCTACCGATTCCTACAACCTTTCGAGCAATGTCAACGAGCTGGTACTGATCGAATAGGTAACGTCGCTCGAGATCTAGTGTGTCTCGATAGCGGGCGATCGAAGCAACAACATTCGGGTCCTCGATGTCGCTCACGTGAGTGATCAATGGCGGATCATCTATCAATCGGCGCTTTCCATTGATGACCTCAGTCATCTTCTCTGTAGTGCCCTTATTCGTACGTCGACCAACCTTCTTGAGGGACTTAGCAAACGAACTTGCAAAATCTGGGCTCACATCGGAGATCCGCTGGAGGTCAGTACGTTCGTACCAAACATCGAGTCGCGCCATCTTCGAGTAGCGCTCCATGTTCTCTCGGTATGCAATCGATGCTGCTCTGGCAGGGTCTAAGTGCTGATCATCGTCACCGTGATACTCACGCGCTGCAATCACAAGGCTTGTGCATAGGCGCTTTACGTCCCATTCCCAAGGCCCTGGGTGTGTCTCGTCAAAGTCGTTTACGTCGAAGGTGAGGTTTCGCTCAGGCGTTCCGAAGAGACCAAAGTTCAAGAGATGGGCATCGCCACAGGCTTGAACCTCAATTTGGCTGGACTTAGTTGTGGCCAAGTCTGAAGCCATCACCGCAGGAGCCCCGCGGAAATAGGTGAACGGAGTTGCGAGCATTCTTCCGTA
>CALQAT020000003.1:0-85448 GCA_943328625.2 Bordetella parapertussis
ACCTCGAAGGCAGCAACGGGGTCACCGACTGATCCGGCCACCATGTCTCCGACCGTGGTTCCACCGCTACCTTGCTCACCACCGCCGACTACCTCGTCGAGAGCAACTACCCCGACATAAGAAATCTGCGAAAGAATCTGTTGAAGCTCCGCCTCAGTTACACCAATCTCTTTGGCGACCTCAGACTCCTCTGGTGTGCGATGCAGTTCTGCCTCAAGTTTTGAGTATGCGCGCTCAACCTCGCGCGCCTTATTTCGAACCGAACGCGGAACCCAATCTATTGATCGCAGTTCGTCAATAATAGCGCCCTTGATACGCGAGATCGCGTAGGTCTCAAATTTCCATCCGCGCTCGGGCTCAAACTTATCTATCGCATCGATTAATCCGAATACTCCGTATGAGACAAGATCGGCTTGGTCAACACTCTGGGGCAGACCCGACGCGACACGACCGGCTACGAATTTTACGAGTGGCGCGTAGTTAAGAATCAACCGCTCGCGCGCCTGCTCGGCTCCGGTCGATTTGTACTCAGCCCATAACGAAGCAACGACATCCTTGTCGCCTTGGCTCGTAACTAGTTTTTTGGGTTCATCAGGCACGTGGGTGAGTCTCTTCGTAGACAGCGCGCAAACGCTCGCGGGTTAGATGAGTGTAGGTCTGAGTGGTCGCTAGATCCGAGTGGCCAAGGAGTTCTTGGACAACCCTAAGGTCTGCGCCCCCCTCGAGGAGGTGTGTGGCGTAAGCATGACGCAGCGCATGTGGGTGGAGCGAGCGCCCATCTGGAAGCGGGTGGGCCTCTAGGACCCGCCTGGCATCTCGGGGGCCCATAGGGCGACCTCGACGGTTTATAAAGACAGCCTCGGGCTCCGTCTCAGGCTTTGCGAGGACGGGTCGCCCCGCTAGAAGCCAGCCTGTGAGGGCATCGGAGGCCGGTTCTCCAATAGGGACTCTGCGAATCTTGGAGCCCTTCCCCAGAACGGTGATGTATCCGCGAGCCAGATCAAGGTCGCTGACCTTTAAACCGCAGCATTCGGAGACCCGGACCCCGGTGCCGTAGAGCACCTCGAGAACTGCAAGGTCGCGCCTAGCTACTGCTACATCCTCTGCGCTACCGATGCTCTTCGTCTCCCACTGCTCGGCCAAATCAATGGTCTCCTCTGCAGCAGCATCGAGTAGGGCTGTTGCCTCGCTACTGCGTGGAACGCGCGGCAGGCGTGCGGCACCCTTTGGAGTGCGGAGACTGCGACCAGGATCTGTAGCAATAGTCCCTTGGCGCTTGAGGTATCGAAGGTACGAACGGACCGCTGCAGCCTTGCGAGCAATTGATCTGCGTGCGAATCCGCGCGTATCCAAGTAAGCGAGATATCTACGCAGTGCCTTATGGTCAAGATCCTCTGGATTCGGAGCACCGCCGCGTTCGGCCCACTCGATGAACTGCGCGATATCAGATGCATAGGCATCGTGGGTATTTTCACTAACGGAGGTTAGTGACGCTACATAGGCGTCAATTTCCCAAGGCATAGCGTAAGGCTAACGCTCAGAGCAGAGACAAAGCGGCGTATGTGTCCCACCCATTCATTAAGTTGATCAGCACCGTCGAGGAGCCGCGGATCTCCGGTCCTCCCTCAAGAACTATCTAGAGCCCTCAGCAAATTGAGGCGTATTCATCTAGAGACTTCAAAATCGTGATCAAACACGACTGACTGCAGCGGTTATCTGCATCAGTTTTTGGGAGGAACCAAATGCTCGCTTCAGTTCGCAGCGCGACTCTTCATGGAATCGATGGGCAACTCGTCCGCGTTGAGGTACACGTATCCAACGGTCTACCGGCCTACACAATTGTGGGGCTCCCAGATGCAGCAGGGCGCGAATCAAAGGACCGAGTTCGCGCTGCAATGATCTCGTCTCAAGTTGAGTGGCCGCTTAGACGCATAACGGTCAACCTTGCACCCGGTGGAGTCCGCAAGAGTGGAGCAGGCCTCGAACTCGCCGTGGCCCTCGGTCTAATGCTCGCCTCCGATGACCTCGAGCAATCCGTACTCGATGGGGTCGGGGTTCTTGGAGAGCTCGGGCTCGACGGACAGGTACGCCCAGTCGCTGGAGCACTCGCTCTCGTCGATGCATTAGCGCGATCTGGAGTCACATCAGTCGTGGTGCCAAGCGCTAATGCGCATGAGGCGAGCCTCATACCGGGAATTAAGATTCGCTGCGCTCACTCACTATCAGGGGTCAAGGCGGCTCTCTCTGGTGCAGAGGATTGGCCCGAGGTCGATGCACCGCCCCCAGAGCCACCAAGTGTGGAGGAGGCCCACGGCTGCTTCGACCTAGCAGAGGTACGCGGCATGGCTACCGCTCGCTCGGCGCTTAGATGCGCCGCCGCCGGAGGGCATCACTTACTAATGGCGGGTCCACCGGGGGCAGGCAAGACAATGCTCGCTCGGCGCCTCCCCACGATCATGGCACCACTAGACCCCGATGAGGCTCTTGAGGTAACTCGCATCCAATCGGCGACTGGGGTGATACCCGCGCGACGACTAGCAACCAAGAGACCCTTTAGAGCACCGCATCACAGCGCCTCAACTCCAGCACTAATCGGAGGGGGAAGCGGCCGACCTCACCCCGGCGAAGTGACCCTTGCATCAAGCGGTGCGTTATTTCTAGATGAGCTTGGAGAGTTCGCTCCACAAGCACTCGATGCACTTCGTCAACCACTCGAGGAGCGTGTTGTGCGCATCTCACGACAGGCCTGCTCTCTTGAGTTCCCCGCCAACTTCACACTCATCGCCTGCACTAATCCATGCCCATGCGGGCGCGATCCATTCCACTGCACATGCTCTGATGTAGCGCGAGAGAAATACCGCAGGCGCCTATCAGCACCACTACTTGATCGCTTTGACCTGCGCTTGGCACTCCGAGCACCTAAAGAGATTGAGAAGCCCGGCGCATCATCTGCCGAGGAGCGCGAGCGCGTGATATCTGCAGTCGCACGACAAAATGCCCGGTACGCGGGCCTACCCTGGCGGCGAAACGCGCATCTTCCGCCAGGAGCAATGACAAGATACGCGGGCCTGAGTGCCGAGGCTCACGGGGTTTGGCTCAACGCTGTGAAGTCCGGCTCTTTAACGGGTAGAGGAGCGGCGGCTATTCAGCGCACAGCACGCACACTTGCAGATCTCGATGACCGCTCAGAGATCACCGCTGATGACGTGCTTCAAGCATCAGACCTTCGTCAGGACGTCCCATGACGACCGAGAGAGAGTCTGCTCTTTATGCATTAGTGGCGCTGCCGCGAATGACCCCATCACGCCTGCAGCGAGCCCTACACATTTGGCCCGATCCAATCGATGCGGTCAAGGGGCTCGCAAGCGGAGCAGCGATCAAGGTAATCGGCGATGAGAGGCGCCTCAACGACGAGGGTCGCTCGCAGATAGCTGCAGGGTGGCGCATGGTTGACGTACTCAGCGCAGCCAGAATAATTAAACGTAACGGGACTCGCCTACGTTGCCTCCACGATGATGACTGGCCGATTGAGGAAGAAGACACAACCCTTCCTGCGGTACTACTAAACGAAGGCGACCGACCATGCTCTCTAGCAGCGCAGCGTGTTGCAATTGTCGGGACCCGAGCCGCATCCCCTCATGGAGTAGCCGATGCCCACGTGCTAGCTGCGACGCTTGCGGAGACAGGTGTAACAATCGTGAGTGGCCTAGCGCTCGGGATTGATGCCGCAGCGCACCGCGGCGCTGTCGAGGCGGGAGGGCAGACCATCGGAGTAGTCGCTACCGGTCTTGACGTCACATACCCTCGCAGTCACCAGTCGTTATATGCATCGGTGAGGAACCATGGAATTATTGTGAGCGAGCACCCGCACGGCGTTGGGCCCCGACCTGAACGGTTCCCTGTGCGCAACCGAATCATCGCGGCACTCGCCGACGTGGTGGTCGTCGTTGAGGCGGCAAGTAGAGGTGGGGCTCTAAGCACAGCAGCCGCTGCTACTGCACTTGGTAGACCCGTACTCGCACAGCCTGGCTCAACCCGTAACCCCGTAGCAGCAGGTTGCAACTCTCTTATCGCCGATGGCGCCCTCCCGCTTCTTGATGCAAGCGATGTAGTAATTGCACTTGGTATGACCTCAGGCTCGCGGAGGGCTCCAATACGCAACCTCTCAGCCGCCACTAAGCCAACACTCCCTGTGGATCACGCAGGGCGACAAGTAATGCGCTCTCTTGGGGGAGAGCCGGCGTCCCTCGACGAGATTGCGCTTAGAACCAATCTCGACGCTCCCGGCATTGCTCGCGCCGTCGAATCGCTCTGCACACTTGGGCTCGCTAAACGCGTACGCGGCTTAATTTGGCCCTTATAGCTAGAACCAGAAAGGGTGCCGAGAATAATTCTACGGAGAGCAACCTTTGGGTAATTTCTCCGATTATCTGCGCCCTCCGCCTCATTTGTAGGTGCCCCAAATATTTAGCGTTAAGGGCATCGATTTAGCGTCCGATGACTTTCTCTGTGAACCTAACTCTCTGCCCCTTCGACTCAAAAGACCTCAACCGTGAATACAGCGGCGGGTCATTCCTCGTCTCCTGTAGCCACTGCGGCGCAGAGTGGGAAGTGCATAACAACCTCGTGCTCCGTGTCACTGACCCCAACTGGGAGATGGCTGAGCAAGTTACTGCGATTGTCTCCGAGCGAATTGCAGAGCACCTTGCAAACTCCGCCTCTATATCCTGAGGTTCTGCCCTGAGACTCTGCGCTTGATCGCGGTGCCAAGCGCTAACGGAGTTGGAGTGCCTTAGCGCCCCTCAAACTTTGGTTCGCGTTTCTGCATGAACGCCATTATCGCCTCGACCGTGTCTCGTGTTGCGAAAGAGAGCGACTGCGAGATCCCCTCCATCTCAAGTGCCTCAGCCATCGAGACTGAGAACGACTGATTCAACATTCGCTTCGAGTTTGATACCTGAATGGGTGGCAACGCAGCGAGGCGATCGGCAAGAGTCGTTACCGCTGCCCCAAAATCGCCGTGGGGAACAACACGATTTACTAAACCAATACGCTCTGCCTCAGTTGCGTCGATGATGTCGGCGAGGAAGACAAGTTCTTTAGCGCGGTGTAGTCCAATGAGGCGCGGCAAGATCCAAGAACCACCAAAATCAATGCTCAGCCCGCGCTTGGAGAAAATCTCGGAGAATCGCGCTTGGTCTGAGGCGATGACGAGGTCACATCCCAGCGCCAAGTTCAGGCCAGCACCAGCGGCCACTCCGTTCACGGCAGCGAGCGTCGGCTTATGCATCTCGTGGAGGCGCAGAGCACACTGCCCGACTACGCGCATGCGTGCAACTGAGGCCCCTACCCCACCCTCCATGCGATCCCCGGAGTCATCATCTGTCAGGTCTGCCCCTGAGCAGAAAGCATCTCCGGCTCCGGTTATCACAAGTACTCGATCATCCGGGTTGCTCTCTACTTCATCAAATACTGATAGGAGCTCGCCCCACATTGCACCATTGATCGCATTCTTCTTGGCAGGTCGATTCAGGGTAAGCGTCACAACCCCATCGCGGCGTTCAACGGTAATGGTCTCCATCTAGATCAGGTCCTCTCGTGAATTCCCACGTCAATAGCCATATTGATATCAGGCGACGACTCGGCGGTAGAGCGTCTGCGCCGGTACCGTAGCCGCATGGGGTTCAATCCTGCTAGAGGGCATAAGCCAAAAAGCTCTGACCTTGCAATCCTGGGCGCAGCCTTCATCGTTATCGCAGCACTACTCCTCTGGAGTTTTGGCCTTGCGTGATTTTGGCGCGATTGAGGTACGCCATATTCAGCCGTATCAAGCAAATAAAAGGTACCGCTGCCCTGGGTGTAATCAAGAGATTCCGCCCGGCACCGGACACGAGGTAGTAGTGCCGGTACACGCGCCTGAGGATCGGCGCCATTGGCACACTCCATGCTGGGGTCGTGAAGTAAAAAGGTCAGTAAGCAAGCCTCGTAAGAACTGAATCAGAGCGATTACCAGATAAACAGCCCGTTTAGGGGATCCCCCCGACCAGCTTCAGACTTCAGGCCGCCCGCCCTCCGATGATTACCCCCCGATAAATCACACCCGCCGGTATACTTCACTCCGTGGCAAACGAGCAAGGCAACCCGTTAACTCTCGGCAAGAAAGTTCGCCGGTTTATGGGGCCGCTTGAGAAACCAGCAATCCGTGCCTACCGTTCAATGTTTGTAGACACCAATAGCCTCGCAGACTCTATTGCAGCCTCTAGCCCGGGTAACGCGATCCTTGAGATTGGTGCAGGCGACGGCACTGTAAGCGGAGCACTCCTCAATGCGATCCCTAATGCAATTCTCCTAGGCATTGACATTGATGGCGACCCTGGAGCGATGTTCAAGGGACCAACTTCACAGGCCACCTTTCGGATCCAATCAGCTGAGGATCTTCTCGTTGCTCTTGGACCAGCCTTTGACCTTGTGGTTATCTCAGATGTCCTTCACCACGTGCCTACCTCAGAGCGCGTTGCGCTTCTGAAGACCGCGAGCGAGTTGGTGCGCGAGGGCGGTCTACTTGCAATTAAAGAGACTTGCAGGCGCCGATCATTTCGCTATCTTCTCAGCGTCTTCTCGGATCGCTATATCAGTGGCGACAGGTCTGTTTCTTTTATGAGCGAGGACGAGCTCACAGAGTTGATCGATGCGAGCGTTGAGGGATTCGAGTTCCGAGCGCGGGCGTATATACCGCCCTCAAAAATCAACGTGCTTCGCATGCTTGAGCGTCAGTCGGTAGCTGCCGTTATAGAGACTGCGATTGAGCCACTAACTCGAGATACCGCTATTCACAATTAGAGCCATGGCCTAAAACCCGGCCTGCACGATCTCGATCTCTGGGTCACCGGTCGCTCCGATCATCACCCCAGCCACGTCGAAACGCACCTCTCCCACCATTCCCTTATGAGAAGAGAGCCATAGGGCGCCAAGGGTACGGAGGCGACGCTGCTTAGTTGGCGTGACAGCCTCGATGGGCGAGCCAAAACGATTTGAGGAGCGAGTCTTGACCTCGCAGAAAACGATTGTGCCATCTGACGCTAGGAGTACAAGGTCTAGCTCTCCTTCGCGGACCCGCCAATTTCTATCGGCGACGCTGTAACCCTGAGACTCGTACCAATCGGCGGCCACCTGCTCACCAAGCGCACCAAGAGCGTTACGATCCCCCGCTGCCGTCCTGCGACTGCGGGCAGGCACCTAGGCCTCTTTCTCGCCTAGTCGCTCAATGTTTACGTCCTTAAAAGTAACGACGCGAACATTCGCTACAAAGCGTGCGGGGCGGTACATATCCCAGACCCAGGCATCTTGAAGTACAAGCTCGAAGTAGACGCGCCCACCATCGGAGCGTTCGTTTAGCTCAACTGAGTTCGTGAGATAAAAACGCCTCTCGGTCTCCACGACATGGGAGAACATAGGGAGCACATCGCGGTACTCACGATAGAGCTGTAGCTCGATATCGGTCTCATAACGTTCAAGGTCTTCAGCGCTCAACGTGGTCGCCCTTCACTCGTGTACTTAGAGTGTATCCGGGTACCGAGGAAGAATTTGCGGGTGATCAGACCCGCTTCTCCTTGACACGTGCAGCGCGGCCAACACGATCACGCAGGTAGTAGAGCTTTGCGCGACGAACGTCGCCGAGTGTGATGCGCTCAATCTTTGAGACGATTGGAGAGTGAATTGGGAATGTACGCTCAACGCCTACACCCTGTGTCACCTTGCGGACCGTAAAGGTCTCCTGAATGCCACCACCCTGACGGCGGATGACAATCCCTGTGAACTTCTGAACGCGCTCACGGGTTCCTTCAACAACGCGGACGTATACATCGACAGTGTCGCCGGGTCCAAAGGTAGGAATATCGTCGCGCAGTGATGCGCGGTCGACCATATCGATGCGGTTCATAACGTGGACCTCAATACAAAAGTAGCGAATACGAGTGGTGTTGCTGAGTGTCTTACAGGCCGTGCTTCGGCCCCTTTTGGGGGGCAAGGAGCCAAGAGTATCAGGGGGAGCGCCGAACTTGGAAGTCGAACTGCTTTGACCGCGTTGCCGAGTGACGAATTAGAGGTTCTTAAAGCCCAAACTCAGCGAGCAGTGCCCTCTCCTCAGGCGTCAAGTCGGCTATCTCGAGAAGATCGGGTCTCCTATCAAGAGTGATCCTGATCGATTGCGCCTGCCTCCACCTCTCAACCCTCGAGTGATCCCCGCTAATTAGGACCTCTGGGACACTCCAGCCACGGAACTCAGCGGGGCGCGTGTACTGCGGATACTCCAGAACGGACCCGCGGTGAACATCGCCGTTCACCCCGTCACTAGACGCGCTGAAGGACTCCTCTTTGGCTGATTCGTGGTTACCCATTACACCGGGCACCAATCTCGCTACCGCCTCAATAACTATCAGCGCCGCCGACTCTCCACCGGCGAGTACGTAATCACCTACCGAGATCTCGCCGTCACAGAGGTGGTCCGCGACTCTTTGATCGACGCCTTCGAACCGACCGCAAATAAGCGAGAACCCGTCACCACCGGCAAACTCTCTCGCCATCCCCTGATCAAAACGGGATCCGCTCGCCGTTAGTAGCAGCAAAGGGCGCATCGGCTCGGCCTTCTCCACAGCATCGAACAAGACGTCTGGGCGCATGAGCATTCCGGCACCACCACCGAATGGCGAGTCGTCAACACTTCGGTGGCGGTCTTGGGTTGAGTCACGCGGGTTATGCAGCCTGACATCGAGACGCCCCTCAGCGCGCGCCTTCCCCAATAGCGAGACCTCAAGAGGACCGGCAAGGAACTCCGGGAAGATAGTGAATACATCTATCCTCATTTAAAACAGCCTCATTTAGAACATCCTCATTTAGAACACCCTCATTTAGAACACCCTCATTTAGCGCGCCCTCAACTGCTCTTACCGAGATCGAGCAGACCCTCGGGTGGATTGATAACTACAACGCCGGGAGAGTTCTCGACGATAAATACAACAGGCACTAATACCTCGTCGCCGTTTATTGAGACCACCATTAAAGCCGAGGCTGGATTATCCTCAACCGCGACGACCGGCCCGAGCAAGAGCCCTGATACGTCGCGCACCTCCGCTCCAACAAGTTCATGGACCCAGATGACATTCTCGCCATCCTCAATCTCTGCGGAGTCGAGGGGATCTGCCATCACAAACTCGCCGAGAAGCTCCTCCGCAGCGGTTCGGTCCTTTATCTCCTTGAAACTAAGCAGCCATCTTCCCTGATGTGGGCGTGATGCTGAGACTGTAAGGGCTCGCGCACCGGTGTGGAGTATCGATCCGGGGGCGACGCGCTCAGTCCGATCTGAGGAGAGGGCAAAAGCAACCTCACCTTTGAGTCCATGAGCGCGACCTATTCGCCCTACCTGGAGACGTCCAACGGGATCTGACGTCGATGCGTCGTCCCTAGGCATTTCTGCTACTCGAGAACGTCGACGGTGGTCTTGACACCATCTGCGGCACCCGCGGCTCGCGCCAATTGACGCATTGCCTGAATGACGCGACCACGCTTACCGATGAGACGCCCCATGTCGTTTGAGTCAGCTGCGATGAGCAACTCCACTACCTCGCCACGCTGCTTAGCCGTAACGTCGACTGCATCGGGTGACTCAACAATGGATCGTGCAACATAATCGACAACGGCCTTAGCGGTTCCGCCCTCGATGCTGTTACCGGGTCCACCAACCTCGTCCTCAATAAAGTTTCCTGAGTCCGAGGAGTTCTCGTCGATGCGGTTTCCAGGACCGGCTACTTCATCCTCAAAATCTGAGCTCACTCTGAGACCTCTGCAGTTGCATCCTCCGCGACTTCTTCTGTCGCCTCTTCTGCAACCTCTTCTGCAACCTCTTCTGCAGCAGACTCAGCGGCAGCCTCAGCGGCAGCCTTTGCCGCCTCAGCAGCGGCCTTAGCCTCTGCAGCCTTCGCAGCAGCCTCAGCGGCAGCGTTGGCAGCGGCCTCAGCCTTAGCAGCCTCGTCCTTAATGGCGCGCGCCTTGCTGGTACCGAGTGTGCGCGCCTTTGCAGTACGCGTGGCCAGCGTTGGGTTAGGTGACTCTGCCTCGAACTCTGCCCATAGGCCGGTTCCGATTAGCAACTTGTGGACCTGCTCCGTCGGCTGTGCACCTTTGCGCAACCAACCAAGAGCCTTGTCGTTATCAATGGCAAAGACTGATGGGTCCTTGCGCGGCTCGTACTGGCCGATGATCTCGATATAACGACCGTCTCTCGGAGAACGGGAGTCGGCTATGACGACGCGGTATGTGGGTTGTTTCTTCTTGCCCACTCGCATCAGACGAATTTTGACGGCCACGTGCTGGTTTCCTCTTCGTTGGGAGATCATGTGTATTACAGATCAGGTTTATTACGGGTAGATCACTACTGGCTAACTACTGGCTCACTTCTGGCGATCACAATCTCGAATCGCATCTTCCCCAGTTTCTCAGGGAGTAACTCTGTCAGCCTTAGCCGACGAAGGCGTCAGGCTAGCGGGTCGAGCCCCTCCAAGGCACGCCGGGGCACCTAGAAGCCCAAATCCCTTGGCTTCTACCTACCCGCCTTACCTACCCGCCTTACCTAATGGGCATCCCAGGGATTGGGAGCCTGGGCTTCTTCCCCTGAGACATCGACTTCATCATCTGCTGCACGGTCTTGAACTGCTTCAGTAGCGCATTTACCTCTTGAGTACTCGTGCCCGAGCCCTTAGCAATACGTGAGCGTCTAGACCCGTTGATCACAGATGGGTCACGGCGTTCCTGAGCTGTCATTGACCTAATGATGGCCTCAACCCTCCCCAATTGACTCTCATCGACCTCAGCGCCCTTGAGTTCTTTGGGGACTCCAGGGAGCATCTTCATGATGTTTCCGATCGGACCCATCTTGCGGACCTGCTGCATCTGATCAAGGAAGTCGTCGAGGGTGAACTGCCCCGAGCGCATCTTCTCCTCGGTTGCCTGCGCATCCTCTGCGCTAAAGGCGGCCTCCGCTTTCTCGATGAGCGAGAGCACATCACCCATTCCAAGAATACGACTCGCCATTCGATCGGGGTGAAAGGGCTCAAAGTCTTCAAGCGTCTCTCCCGTACCAACATAAATGATTGGCTTACCTACAACGGCCTTGACCGAGAGTGCAGCCCCACCTCGAGCATCACCATCAATCTTGGTGAGAATTACTCCATCAAGTCCGATTGCTTGATCGAATGCGACCGCTATGTTCACGGCCTCTTGCCCTGTCATCGCATCGACGACCAGCAGGGAGTTAGTCGGCTTCACAATGTCTCGAACTGCTACGAGTTCGTCCATGAGCGCCTCGTCGATCTGCAGGCGACCCGCAGTATCAACAATCATCACATTTCGTCCTAATCGCGCAGCCTCATCAAATGCGGAGCGAGCGACATCTACAGCATTCTGAGGCGAGCCTTCTTTGGCATAGAAAACAGGAACATCAATTCTTTTTCCGAGCACACGGAGCTGCTCCACCGCGGCAGGGCGTTGAAGATCAGCAGCCACTAGTAGAGGCTGAAGACCTTGACTTTTTAGGAGTCGTGCCAACTTTGCGGCTGCCGTTGTTTTTCCGGAGCCTTGAAGACCGCTCAGCATTACAACTGTCGGCGGCTTTGGGTTCATCGTCAACTTCACCGTCGTTGACCCAAGTGTTGCGACCAACTCCTCGTGAACAATCTTGATCACTTGCTGAGCGGGCGTGAGACTCTTTGCGACCTCAGCGCCAGTAGCGCGCTCCTTAATGCGCGAGATGAAGTCTTTTACTACGCGAACATTTACGTCTGCCTCGAGGAGGGCAAGGCGAATCTCGCGTGCTATTTCATCTATATCTGCATCACTAAGACGGCCGCGACCGCGCATTCGAGTGAAGATCGCATCAAATCGGCCAGAGAGTGAATCAAACATTGCCCTGAGGTTACCCGAGCCTCTCGGCTACTCAGATAGCAGCGCTGAGGGGTGTGCCGAGACGCATAGAAATCATTCGCCGAATAGAGCTGCCGCGAATTCCTCGGGGTCGAAAGGAATCAAGTCCTCGGGGCCTTCACCGACCCCAACAATCTTGACTGGTATGCCGAGCTCCGACTGGATAGCAAGGACGATCCCTCCCTTAGCAGTTCCGTCAAGCTTGGTAAGCGCCACACCGGTCACCTCAACCGCTGCAGCAAACTCGCGTGCCTGCGTCAATCCGTTCTGCCCCGTGGTGGCATCCAGCACAAGGATGACCTCGGTCAGAGCATCGGGGGTCTTATCTACAATCCGACGAAGTTTCTTAAGCTCCTCCATCAAGTTGACCTTCGTATGGAGCCGCCCAGCCGTATCCACAAGCACAAGATCGGCGCCGCGAGAATTAGCCAAGGCCATGGCATTGAATACCACCGACCCTGGATCCGCTCCCTCATCACCACGGACGAGAGTTGCTCCACTGCGCTCCGCCCAGATTCCAAGTTGCTCGGCTGCTGCTGCCCGGAACGTATCGGCTGCTGCGAGAACAACGTGGCGCCCAGCCGCACCCTCTTGCGTTGCAAGCTTTGCAATTGTCGTCGTCTTACCTACGCCATTGACGCCAACAAACATCCAAACAGTTGGCCCTGATACAGCCATCTGAAGCGTTCGATCTGCAGGCGATAGGAGGAGCGCGATCTCTCGACGCAGCAGGCCCTCAACCTCTGACCCATCCTTGATCTTGGCCGCCTTCGCGCTTGCCCTAACTGCCTCCACAAGTCGCGTTGCGGTGCTCACGCCAACATCCGCACTGATTAAAGCCTCCTCAAGCGACTCCCACGCCTCATCGTCCATTGAACTGCGCCCGGAGACGCCGGCAAGCGCCCCAGCGAATGCAGCGCGCGTGCGCCCAAGCCGATCGCGCAAGCGCACGGGCTCGGCTTTAGTCGCCTCGGCTTTAGTCGCCTCTTCAAGAACATCCTCAATAACGCTCTTGCTATCTAGACCTCCATCAGCATCTTCGACTTGTTCTTCCGCGAGGTTGGGAAGGAGGGCCGGAGCAGCCTCAGGCGCAAGAACATCGATCCCGTTACGTTCTTCTTTGGTCTCCGGCGCAGCAAGCAGCGTGCTCTGTGACCTGCGAGCAAGAGCTATTCGGTATCCAATGACGGCTACCGCAGCCACCAACGCGATGACCAAAGCGACGATAAGGACTGGCAATAAATTCGACATCGGGGGCGATGCTAACTGCCCAACTCCGTAATGCCTCCATGCGCGGGCGGTGCCGGTGCTTTAGAAACGGAGGCTCCAGGTGCCATCTGTGGACCGAGTTGCCCTAATCCGGGATCGATTCCCGCATCATCGAGGGCCTTCTTCACGTGGGCACGCAGGGCTCTCGCTACGACCCATTGCTTGGTCGCAACGGTGCGAATACTGATGCGCACCAATATCCGGTCAGCGCTAATCGACTCGATTCCTAATACCTCTGGCGAGAGGAGGAGTGCATCGGCTACCTCGGCGTCGGAGACGAGTGCAGCGCCCGCCGAGTTCAAAGCCCCGATGACTAGATCCATCTCGGTTTCATATGCGACCGGCACATCAAGATTTACAACGGCCCACTGCTGAGTCTTATTACCAACGCGCCGTATCTCGCCGTTAGGCACATACCAAACGACTCCGTCTACATCACGCACCCGCGTTACTCGGAGAGTCACATGCTCAACAGTGCCGGTAGCTGAACCGAGATCTACAACATCGCCGACACCGTATTGGTCCTCCACAAGCATGAATGCGCCTGTGACTAGGTCTCTCACCAATGCCTGCGAACCAAATGCAAGCGCAGCCCCAATTATTCCGACACTTATTCCTAGCGCAGCGAGGCTTATACCTAGCAGTTGCATGCACATAACGACAGCAGTAGCCCAGACCAACAGGCTGACGACACTCCGCAGAACAGTCCCGATTGTATTTGCGCGTTGCTCGCGCCTAAGGCTTGCTTCGGCGGGAGTTAATAGGCTGATGCCCGTGCGCTTCCCTAATGCAGCGAATCGATCGGCTGCATCCGTCGAGAGGTGCTTCACGAAGCGGCGAACGAGGACTCTGAGTATCCGCGTCACAATCCACGCAATGAGAAGAATCAGTGCGATTCGAAAGGGCTTGGCAAGAATCTCGGCCGCACGCGCCGCCCCTGAGGAATTTGTTGCCTCGTAGACGACCCTGCAGAGCACTCCCTGCTCGCCGAGGGGTCCACACACCGATACTGGCGCAGGCGCAGCGAGTTCAGCGGCGCGTACAACGGCGAGAGCAATCACTGCGAGGCCCTAAGAATCACTGAAGGACTATCTCCCCGCGCATTCTCTGGCTCACAACCTTCGTAGAGCCGCCTGGAGGCATGGAGACGCCAAACATGCAGTCACCAGCCTCCATCGTGCGCCGTTGGTGAGTAACGATCAGTAGCTGTGCTTCGTCGCGGAACTCGCGCACAAGATCTAAGAAACGATGCAGGTTCACATCGTCTAGTGCGGCCTCTACCTCGTCTAGTAAGTAGAAGGGAGATGGGCGTGATCGGAATACCGCAAAGAGGAATGCAAGAGCTGTTAAGGATCGCTCTCCACCCGATAGCAGTGATAGGCGCTTTGTGTTCTTGCCTGACGGGCGCGCCTCTATCTCGATACCGGTCTCTAATAGGTTGCTCGGGTCGGTCAAGAAGATCCGCCCGCTTCCCCCGGGGAAGAGTGTGGTGAACAGGTCGGTAAAGTTGCCCTGAACATCATCAAAAGCCTTCTCAAATACAGAGATGATCTCTTGATCAACAGCCTTAATGACGCGCTGAAGTTCGCGACGAGACGACTTCACATCCTCAAGTTGCTGCTGCAGAAAGTCGTGGCGCTCTTGAAGAGCGTCGTACTCCTCGAGCGCTAGTGGATTGATCGGCCCCATGATCCGCAGCTCTCGGTCGAGGTCTCTACCTCTACCCGCGAGCGTTGATCCCTCTGGAGCAATCGGAGCCTCAACATCGAGTGTTGCTGATGGCTCGCAGTCGAAGTCGGCACGGATTCTCTCAACGAGAGTCTCGAGGCGCATGCGAGTCTCCGCGTCCTCTACCTCTAAGCGGCCTACCTGCTCGCGAACAACTGTTAGAGACCGCTCGGCCTCGACTCTCTCGCGTCGTAGGTCACCTAGGCGACTACCTGCCTCACTCGCTCTCTCGCTTCGGCGATGGTGCTCACCACGTAGGCGTTCGAGCGCAACATCAATCAGCGACGTGCGCTCAGCGAGACGAATACCAACCTGCGCAAAATCACTGGCTCGCATCGCCAGTGAGGCCCTGCGACTCTCCGCTAAGGCCTTTGCCTCCGGATCCTTTGCAAGTCTCTCCTCGACTGCGCCGAGGCGGCGCTCTAGCCCAACGCGTCTCTCCTCAATTGCAGCAGAGGCAACCTCTGAGTCTCTGCGCAGCGCAGCTACCGCTGCCTCGCCGGCCTCCAACTCAGCTCGTTGAGCCATGCGTTGCGCTAATAGTTCGCCGGCATCGCTCTCAGCTTTCTCCAGCTCTGGAAGGGCAGCTTCGATCTCTGCGATTCGCGCACGATCATCAGTGAGGGCTGTGCGCTGAGTAAGAGCACCCTCCTCCAAGACGCGCTTCTCCTCGGCCCTCTCAATTATCTCGCCATCAATACGAGAGAGCGAAGCCGCTCCATTCTCTAGCGATATCGCATTAGACCTATTCGCTTCACGAGCAAGTTCTTCACGCTCTCGAGCGCTTCGCTCAGCTGCGCGCGCTCCGTCTAACGCTGTTCGCGCAGTGGCGGCAGTCTCTTTCGCCTGCTCAGCCTTCTCGCGAGCCTCGTCTAGAGCGCTCTGGGTAACTCCTGCTGATTCATCTGCACCAATTCGCCACGCTGATCGACCACCAAAGCGGTCACCAGCTCGCGTAACTGCAACGACATCGGGGCGCAGTATTGCGGCATCGAGAGCACGCGACCAGTCGCCGTCGACCAAGATGTGCCCCGCTAAAAGGCGAGCCAAGACAGCGTCTAGACCTGGAAGAGAGGTGCGCACGCAGTCAACGAGTGCACGCGTGCCAGCGGGGACCATCTCGCCCTGCACCGACTGTACGGAGGAATCGACGACCAGCAACAAGGCTCGGGCATCACCGGCTACAAGACTGTCAAGAGCAAGGCGCGCTGAGTCCCCTCCCTTGACGACAATCGCGCGCATCGCATCACCTAGTGCACTAGCGACTGCGGCCTCGGTCCCTGCCTCTATTGAGAGATGATCGACTAGAGGGCCAACGACACCAGCGAGACCATCGATGCGAGCAGCGCCTGCTGCATCACGTGCGCTATCCAATGCAAGTGCCAGTGCCTCAGAGCGCGCCGACCATCTGCTCGCCTCGGCCTCGGCCTTACGCAGCGCCTCTTCAGTTGCTTGTGTCGACAAGACTGCTGCTTCAAATGCTGATCGCTGCGCAGTTGCGTCTGCCACCAGACTCTCTGTTCTCTGAGCAGCCTCAGCCGTGCTCGTCTGAAGAACTGCTTGTTCAGCGCTTAACCGGACCAGCCGCTCAGCAATCTCTCGTGCGCGAGCATCAAGGCGCTCTGGCTCCTGCTCGCTACGCCCAAGCGCATCGCGGCGCGCGGCTAACTCTCTACGGGCAGCCTCCGCTGCTCCGGCGTCTGGAACTGCTGCTTCTTGCGCCTGAAACTCCGAACGGCGAAGAGCTGCCTCGGCCTCAGCGGATGCGATACCTGCTGCGGCCTGAGATAGAACGGCGGCCTCTTCATCAACAGCTGCGAGTTGCTCCCTTAGAGCACCCACCTCCGCAACGAAGTTATCGACAACGCCTTCATCGGCAGCGGCGCTCAACTCGCGCTCGACATTGCGCTGCTTCTCAGCAAGGAGGGCTCCGATTCCTCGAGCCCTCTCACGGAGTGCCTCGATGCGAGCAAGCATGCTTGCAAGGTCGCCGTGCCCAGCGATGGTAAGCAATCTCTCTGCGTCAATTACCGAGAGGTCTAAGTCGCGCAGGCGAGCCTGCAGTTGAGCATCTTCGTCGGCAAATGAAGCACGCTTCTCGACTATACGCTCACCTTTTGCGGTCAGAGTTCCAAGTTCGACTCCAGCTAGGTAGGTTCTAATCGCACGGAGTTCATCTACTAGCCCATCGTGGCGACGCGCGGCATCTGCCTGCCTCTGCAGCGGCGCTAGCCCTCTTCGAACTTCACGAAGCAAATCATTGAGACGAAGGAGGTTGCCCTCCGTGGCCTCAAGTCGGCGCTCTGCTTTCTCGCGGCGCTTGCGATACTTGAGCACGCCGGCTGCCTCTTCGATGATGAGTCGCCGATCCTCGGGGCGTGCGTTCAACACCGAGTCGAGTTGCCCCTGACCCACAATGACATGCTGCTGTCGCCCGATTCCTGAGTCAGATAGCAACTCTTGAATGTCAAGGAGTCGGCAAGGCACCCCGTTGATTGCGTACTCAGAGTCTCCACTCCTGAATAGGGTTCGAGTGATCGTTACCTCTGAGAACTCAATTGGGAGGGTCGCTGAGCCGTTGTCGATCGTTAGTGAGACCTCTGCGCGACCAAGTGACGGGCGCGTCGATGTTCCAGCAAAGATGACATCGTCCATTTTTCCACCGCGCAGAGAGCGCGGCCCCTGAGCGCCGAGAACCCAGGCGACAGCATCCACAAGGTTTGACTTGCCCGATCCGTTTGGGCCGACGACAACCATGACACCTGGTTCAAACTCAAGAGTTGTCTTCTCGGCAAACGACTTGAAACCCCTGAGGGTTAACGACTTAAGAAACACGCGCAGGAACCCCTTCTCCGTCCGAAACCGGAGCGTAGCGATGAGCGCCGTGGTGCGCGCGCATAGTCCAACTCAATCCACCCTCAATAATCATTTGATCCAGAACTCTGATAGGCCTTCATGCTCCTCTATCTCGACCTCAACGCTCTCGACGACTGCATGGGTTGGTCCACTCTTGGACCACTCAATTAGCCGCTCGACATCCTCAGGCGCACCCTCGAATACTGCCTCCACGGCACCATTAGGGGTATTTCGAACCCATCCAAAGACGCCGTTCTCGCGAGCCTGTGCGCTACAAGAATCCCTGAACCAGACCCCCTGAACGCGCCCTGAGATCAGGAGGCGACGGCGAATTAACGCAGTGTCTTGCGAATTATTCTCCACCCTCAGATCTGACAGGCCGGGCAGAAATAGGTAGTTCTGCCGGTAAATTTCTCCTTCGTAATGGTCTGGCGGCAGCGTCGGCAGGGCAGCCCGTCACGTGCGTAGACCTGATGCTCGGCTTGATAACCGCCTGGTTTGCCGAATAGGTCGACATACTGAGCATCGGCGAGAGATGACCCTCTTAGACGAAGAGCCTCCTGGAGTACCTCAACCGTGGAGCGATAGAGGCGACGCACATCCTCGGGCTTTAAGGAGTCAGTAGAGCGGTCGAAGCGGAGTCCAGAGTGGAAGAGGATCTCGTCGCTATAGATATTCCCGATCCCTGCGAGCACACGCTGGTCCATAAGCGCCGTCTTGAGTTTTGCGCTGCGCAGAGTCAACAGCCCACCGAAGTTCTTCCACGTAACCGGAGCGGAAAGCGCATCGATCCCAAGATGCGCAAGCTCAGGGACTTGCTCCTCAATTACGTCGAGCGTAGTAACGAACATCTCACCGAAAGTACGCGGGTCGATAAAACGCAGTTGCCCTCCCTGCGTGAAGTTAATTACAACGTGGGTGTGCTTTGGCATCTCGGTGCGAACAGAAGGAGCACGGAGTAACTGCCCCGACATCCCTAAATGGATTATCAAGACGTCTGGCCCATCTAGCTTCACGACCATATATTTGCCGCGACGGTCAACACCCTTGACAGTGCGCCCCACCAATGGATCGATGAACGTCTTTACATCCTCATGGCGGCGCGTTGATCGCGCACCAGTTACCTCAACGGACTTGATCTTCTTACCTGCAATTTCTTTATCAAGATCTCTTCTAATAGTCTCTACTTCTGGCAGTTCAGGCATTAATACTTCCCCGATCCGTACGCCCTTCGGCGTCGTCTGCGCTCGGGTCGGTTGACCCAATCGCTTGTTCGCGGAGCCAATCAGCGGCAATGCTCGCCGCAGCCTGCTCGGCCTGCTTCTTGCTAACTCCCTCTCCCGCTCCACGCTCGACACCATCGAGCAGAACGGTTGCATAGAACCGTTTCTCGTGATCCGGGCCGTCTCCATGCACGCGATATTTGGGGAGACCTATCTCTCGCAGCAACGCGAGCTCTTGCAGCATCGTCTTCGGGTCATCAGAGCCCGGTAATTTCGCGGCAGAGGCAACATCTTCTTGAAGAAGAGTTAACACAACCTCGCGCGCAGCCTCTTCGCCACCATCAAGGTAAACCGCAGCTATTACGGCCTCCATTGCATCGCCTAAAATTGAGACCTTCTCGCGTCCGCCCCCAGCAGCCTCGCCTTTACCTAGAAATAAGCACTCACCGAGACCGATGCCGCGCGCAACCTCAGCGAGGCTCTCGGTATTCACAACTGAGGCGCGAACCTTGGACCACTGCCCCTCGCTTAGGTCTGGATACTTGTTGAACACATGATCACTAATCACGTAACCAAGGATTGAGTCTCCTAGAAACTCAAACTGCTCATTCGAGCGAGAATCTGAATGCTCAGCGCACCAGGATCGGTGCACCAAGGCGCGTAGGAGCAAAGACTCATCTTGAAATGCGTATCCAATTCTGGACTCAAGTGCTCGGCGCGCGGATTCGGTCATATTAAGAACGGCAGTTACGCCGACGTACCCCCAAGGCGCGCTATTACATAATCAACTGCATCTCCGACTGTCTTCATATCGGAGATGTCTTCGTCATCGACAGAGAAGCCCACTGTCCGCTCACCAAGATCCTCTTCTAGCGCCTCGACGAGTTCTATCAGGGCCAGTGAGTCTGCATCTAGGTCTTCAACGAAACGAGATTCTCTCAGGATCGTGTCTTCAGATACCTCGAGAATCTCGCAGAGATTTGCTTTTACAATTGCAAATACCTCATCGGGCGAAATGGGCTCGCGAGTTGTGTGTGTCTCAGCCGGCATTTTGAATCGTCTCCTTCATTAGGGTAACTAGGTTGCCATTTACGCAGTCGATAGCGAGCGAGCAGGCATTTACAATTGCGCGAGCCGATGATGAACCATGCGAAATGATGCAGACACCATCAACTCCGAGCAAGGCAGCGCCACCAAACGTGTCCGGGTCTAAGTAATCCGTCACTGCTTGGAGCAGCGGCCCTGTAACTACCTCTGCAGCTTTCTTGGTCTCATCGGTAGATCCGAGGACTGTAAAGACCAGCCCGGCAGCAGCCTTAAGGGCTGCCTCCATTGCTTTGAGGGCAACATTGCCGGTAAAGCCATCTGTGACTAATACCTCGGGGTGGCCAGTCATGAAGTCACGGCCCTCAGCGTTTCCCTTGAACCAAGGCTGCCCATCTAGAAGCTCAAAAGTTTTCTTGCGGAGCTCGTCTCCTTTACCTGGCTCTTCACCGTTGGAGAGAAGCCCGACCATTGGGTTCTCGACACCAAATCGCAGCCTCGAGAATGCTCTCCCCATTAGCGCAAACTGCAGAAGCCACTCTGGCGATGCATCGACGGTGGCGCCGGCATCCACGAGGAGATGGGGATGGGAGAAGGGAACGGGAATTGGTACCGCTACAGCCGGGCGAGCCACCCCTTTTATGCGACCCATTCGCAGAAGAGCGCTACCCATAGTGGCTCCGGTATTACCGGCGCCGACCATTGCATCTGCGGCACCGTCTCGCACCGCTTCAGCGCAGCGCACGACCGATGCGTCTTTCTTGGAACGGATCGACCGCGCCGGATCGTCGCTCATCTCTATTACCTCAGAGCACCCAATAACTTCTACACCAGCCGGTGCAGCACCGTTCGGGAACAGCGGAGTAATCTCATCCTCGCGGCCGAAGAGGAGAACCTCAACCCCGAGCATATCGACAGCCTGAATCGCCCCGGCAACGATCTCGCCGGGCGCTCGGTCTCCGCCCATAGCATCGATCGCGATGCGCAGTGGTGCGCTCAAAGGAGTCAGCTGACGTCGATTACCTGGCGGCCTCGGTATGTACCGCAGTTACCGCAGACGATGTGAGGCAACTTTGTTGCACCGCATGTTGGGCAGGTACTGCGCGGCGCGCGATCGAGGGTCCAGTTAGAGGCTCGTCGCTGCCTTGTCTTTGCTCTTGGGGTCTTGCGCTTAGGTACAGCCATCTTGTTCTCCTATTTATGTCATCACTTTTATGTATTCGTTATTTTGTTCGTAATTATTCATATATCAGCAGTATTACTGCATTTTTAATCGATCTTTATGTCCTTCAGTGCGTCCCATCGTGGGTCTGTGACAGTTAGGTCGCAGTCACATGTATCCGTGTTGCGGTTTACTCCACAGACCAAGCAGAGCCCGACGCAGTCTTCTTTGCAGAGTGCGGCAGACGGAAGTTGAAGAAGGATGTTGTCGCGGATCGGGCCACCGAGGTCGATCTCGTCGCCCTCGAGTTTGTAGGTCTGCCCCTCGATCGGGTCTTGTTCAAATAACTCGCGCACCGGGGCAGCGACAGGATGGCGAATCGGCTCAAGACACCTAGAGCAAGTGAGCTCGTATACGGCTTCGGCCTGGCCATTGACCACGATGCTGTCGGATACGTGTTCGAAGGCGATCTTGATTGATACGGGCTCATCACTAACGAGTCTGGTCTGGCCGACGCCGCCAAGTTCCTCGGGGTCAATGGACAGCACTACTAACCGGCGGGCGGCCGGTCGATGCAGAAGATCCGCGACGTTGCAGCGCAGAGAGTCCATGGGGTTCGCCAGATTCGTTCTTAGTAAGGCCGCGCACGGCTGAGTGTGAATTTATTTAAGTGCTTGATTAGAGACGTGGTGAAGTGCTTCTCGGAAGAGAGTTCATACCCGAGTTAGCCGCTAAGCCAAACGTGGGTACTGAGCCCTCAAGCTCGAAGGGCGAGATGTTAGCAGGCCGGGAGAATTTCCATTAAATGTAAACCTGCTAGAGCCTCTAGTTAGAGTCTTGGTTGAAGAACTCTGAGGCAGCGTCATCAACATCATTATCAGGGTCAGCGCCGGCCTCAACAACGACCTGAAGGCGCTCTCGCCCCTTCTGAACCGCTGCCATCGTGCGATCTAGCACCACCTCAAAGCCTGCGAGTTTCTGATCAATGTAATCCTCGGTCTCTAGGCGCATGGCTCGAGCACGATCCTCAGCGTCCTCGACAGTTTTCTCCGCAGTCCTGCGAGCAGACCTCACAACCTCGGTGCGCTCGACCATTCGCTCAGCCTGCTGACGCCCGGCCTCGATGATCTCCTCGGCCTCTTTTCGCGCCTTGGCAAGAAACTCGTCGCGCTCCTTAAGTAACCAGCGTGACTGGCGAATCTCCTCGGGGAGGGAGGCCTCGGCATCCTCAAGAAGGATGAGAAGCTCCTCACGGTTGACCATCACCGATGCAGACATCGGCATAGAGCGCGCCTGCTCGACGTGCTCTCTGATCATGTTGAGGCAGACCTCTGTATCAGGGATCGTCCCGTCAAGCGCGTCGTAATCACTCATGCTCTATCAGCCAATCTCTTCATGTTGTTATTTCCCCTCTTCGGCAAAACGATCTACTAGCCGCGCCGCAACGGACGCCGGCACCATCGTTGATACATCCCCACCGAATCGCCCCACTTCTCGCACCAGGCTTGAAGAAAGGAACGAATACTGCGGACTAGTCGAGATAAAGAAGGTGTCTATGCCCGAGAGACTTTGATTCATCTGCGCCATCTGAAGTTCGTAGTCAAAGTCCGTCACAGCACGCAGCCCCTTAACAATCGCGTCGGCTCCAAGATCGCGAGCAAAATCTACGAGGAGGCCTTTGAAGAACTCGATGCGAATATTCGGCAAGTGGGCGGTCACCTCACGCAGCATCTCTTGGCGCTCCTCTAGCGAGAATAGCGACTGGGTCTTCTGCGGATTACGGATTACAGCGACGACTACCTCGGAGAAATGTCTCGAGGTTCGCTCGATGATGTCGAGGTGGCCGCGGGTTACCGGGTCGAACGAACCCGGGCAGAGGGCTATTGACACCGGCACATCCTTATCTTGGTCGATCCCGCACTCGGGCTTGTTGTGAATCTTAGAAACTAGATCACTTTATTTAGAGAGGTACATATTTAGAGCGCTAAAGAGGCCCCCGCATAGCTCCCCGATTGGGATAACTACTGAGTTGACTCCTGAAGCGGCTCAAGCACCATGAGCAGCGTATCGCCGTAAGTACGGCTCCACGTGACATCCCAACCAGGCTCGACTAACGCCTCAGAGCCGCTAGAGCGCTCGATCACCACTGCCCCGCCTGAGGCTAGGGCGCCGTGAGACAGGATGGCGCGCAGATGATCTCCGATGACCCCGTTAGAGGTTTCGTACGGAGGGTCAGCGAATACAAGATCAAAAGGCCCATCTGCTCCCGCACCGCCGGTTGGGTCCGCTAGGTATGGCTCAACAGCCCGTCCCCTCACAGCGACCCGATCGCCTACTCGGGCACTCTCAATATTGGTCGCTATTGACTTAAGAGCATTCGAGTCGCGCTCAACGCATACAGCGCTCTGGGCTCCGCGTGATAGCGCCTCAATCGCCAGAGCACCGCAACCCGAGTAAATATCTAAGACTCTCGCATTGACCACACGCTGCCCAAGCGCAGCGAAGAGCGACTCCTTAACGCGATCAGAGGTTGGTCGGGTTCGGTCGCCACGAGGAGTGCTCAGCCGCATGCCACCAAACTCTCCGGCGATAACGCGTGGGCCACGACCTGCCATCAGGATTTAAAGAGATACTCGACGTCATCGCCGAGGAGGTCCTCAACCTCTTCAGCTAACGGCCGGTGGCGAGCCAGGTCCGGATCAGCGTCCAGGATTAACTCTGCAGTTATTCGAGCAAACTCAACATATTTAATATCGCGCGGAAGGCGCGCTAAGCGAAGGTGCTTATCAATACTCTGGCCAGATTGACGCTCACCGAAAATTTGTCCAGTCCCACGAATCTCCAAATCTCGGTCGGCTAGAACAAATCCATCCGTCGTCTCGACCATGGCATCCATCCGTGCGGCTGCGTCCTTTGTAGTTACGTCAGCAATCAGGTAGCACCAAGATGCCCCGCCACCGCGACCAACTCGCCCGCGTAACTGGTGCAACTGCGCTAACCCAAAACGCTGGGCATCCTCTATAACCATGACCGTTGCGTTTGGAACGTCGACCCCAACCTCGATCACTGTCGTAGCGACCAATACATCTATTTCTTTACTGCGAAAGGCGTTCATGATCTTCTCTTTATCCGAGGAGGGCATCTGGCCATGAAGCAAACCAACCCTTACGCCCTTGAACTCTGTATTACCAAGTTCCTCCGCTCGCTTTGTTGCAGCGGCTGCCTCAATCTTTCCGGAGTCCTCAACGAGCGGGCAGACGACATAGGCCTGGTGTCCATTCTTGACTTCATCTCGAACCCGTTGGTAAGCAGCACCTACTGCGACTGTCTCGCGCTTCAATAGTTCGGTCGTGATCGGCTCTCGCCCCGAGGGCATGACCTTGAGAGTCGAGATATCGAGGTCTCCATAGATGAGTAGCGCTGCAGTACGCGGGATTGGTGTCGCGGTCATCACTAAAACATCTGGGACTCTGCCTTCACCGGCACGCTGCTTCAAAACATCGCGCTGCTCAACACCAAATCGGTGATGCTCGTCAATAACGATTACACCAAGATTCGTAAATGGAGACTCACCGTATAGAAGTGCATGCGTACCGATCACAATATGGATTGTTCCATTGCGAAGGCCATCAGCTATTGCTACTCGCTCGCTCGCCTTGGTGCGGTTCGTCAATAAACGAACGCCGACCTCTTGCTCTGAGAGGAGCACTCCATCGGGAGACGGAACCTTGAGCACCCCGATCGTGCGGCTTGCCACTGCGAATAACTGCTCTGCGAGTACTTCGGTAGGTGCCATCATCGCTCCTTGATAGCCACCCTCTACCGCTGTAAGCATCGCGGCCAATGCAACCACTGTCTTTCCAGACCCCACATCTCCTTGCAGAAGGCGATGCATCGGCGCTGCGGTCGCAAGGTCTTGGTTTATCTCAGCTATTGCAATGCGCTGGTCGTCAGTCATATCAAAAGGAAGGCTCGATATGAACTTCTCTACAAGCGGCCCGCCTATTTGGTGAGTGATCCCTGCGTCTGAGGCTTGGAGTGCGCGCTTACGAGCCACTAAGCCAATCTGGGCAACAAGAAACTCATCAAACCTGAGTCGTCGCTCGGCCTGCCGGTGATCCTCAATGCTTGGAACGCTATGAATATCGTTAAACGCCTTTGTGCGATCAATCTTGCTCAACTTCAGCGGAGAGCGAAGCGCCTCATCGAGAGGTTCGTAGAACTCCCCTACCCACTCGAGAGCCTTAGCAACAGCTGGAGCTATGTCCCACGAACTAAGCCCGGCCTTGGCCGACTGTGGATAAACAGCAATGATGCGGCCAGTCTTTCCCTCTCCAGCCTTGCCGAGAACATCGACAATAGGGTTCACCATCTGAAGGCTGCCGCCGAATGAATCAACCTTTCCGAACATCGCGACCTCAGTATCCGGGGCCAACTCTTTCTGGCGCCAAACCTGATTGAAGAACGTGACGCGAAGGCGTGCATCGCCGTTCCGGAGGATTACCTCGACGCGCTTCTTATTATTTCGTCCGGTCTTCAATTCACATTTCTCAACAGAGCCGAAAACCGTCGCCTCGACACCTACCTCTATATCGGTTAGCGGCGTTATATTCGATCGATCATGTAGGCGGCGCGGATAGAGGCGAAGCAAATCTAGAACTGAGCGAATCCCCATGACCTCGAAACGTTCAATGAGCCGCGCCGATACGCCTATGTCTCCGAGAGTTGTCCTCTCAAGTTCACGGAAGGTGCGCGGGTGCTCGTCCACAGATTTGTCGGCGTTGCGCTCACACTCTCTAGGAGGGAGCGGCTACTCCACCCCAATGAGGTAGGGATATAGAGGCTGGCCGCCTTCATGTACCTCGACCTCAACGTGTGGGTGTCTTGCTCTCAAGTGCTCGCGCACTCGCTCCACCTCGGCAGGCCTAGCGTCTGTACCAACGAGCACTGTCACGATCTCGCTGTCTTCATCTACAAGTGAATCAACAAGCGCAAACGCCGCTCCTGCCGCTGAACTTGCAGTAGCGCCGATGCCGTTGGGGCCAATTGCTAACCAATCGCCCTCTTTGATTGGGCCGCACTCTGCGGAACTATCACGCACCGCCTGCGTTACCTCACCCGCTCTGACCCCTTTTGCCGCAGCATCCATAGCAGCAAGGTTGACCTCGCAGTCAGAGTCTGGATCGTACGTAAACAATGCAGACAGCGCTTCTAGTACTGAGACGGTAGAGAGCACCTCTACTCGTTTAGTTGAGAGAGCATTTACCTGCTGTGCAACTGGGATGATGTTCTTGTTATTGGGCAGCACAATCACCGACTCGGCGGGGCAGCGTTCAACAGCCTCAAGTATCTGTGCTGTGGAGGGGTTCATTGACTGTCCGCCAGCAACTATCTCATGCACTCCAAGACTCCGTAGCAAGCGCTTGACACCCTCACCAACGCCCACCGATACAACCGCAGTTGCTACCTGCTCCTCATCGGAGTGGCTGTGGTCATCAGAGTCGTGGTCGCGTACCCACTGCTCCTCCTCAACCTGCTCGATTAGGTCGGTAACTCGGATGCTGCGGGGGCGACCGGCATCGATACCAGCCTCGATCGATCCACCAATATCGTCGGTATGAACATGGCAGTTCCAGAGACCGTCGCTACCAACAACAACTATTGAGTCGCCGAGAGCCATCCACGCTGCTTTAAAGGCCTCAATCGTGGACTCTGGCGCCTCAAGTAAAAACATGACCTCGTAGCGCAGTGAGGCAATGTCTTCGCCAGCTAGGTGCGCTCGAACAATATTTGGGGCATCGCCGAGTACAGACTCCGGAATCGGACGACCCGATACAACCTCCAAGAATGCATCTATCAAGAGCGTGAAGCCACGCCCTCCGGCATCTACAACACCCGCATCACGCAGCGCAGGTAGAAGCTCTGGCGTATGCAGAACTGATTCCTCTGCACCCGCAGATGCAGCTAACAGGACCGCCTCAAGACTCGAGGGCGTTACATTCTCAGCGGCCTCGGCGGTCTCTCTTGCAACGGTGAGGATTGTCCCCTCAACCGGTCGCATGACTGCCTGATAAGCAGCATCGGCAGCGCGGCGCAGGGCGGCGACTAACTCCACTGGACCAATGGAGTCCGCAGGTCGGAAAGTCTCTGCCAGGCCACGCAGAATCTGAGAGGTAATTACTCCAGAGTTGCCTCTAGCCCCCATGAGTGATCCATGTGCGATTGCCTCGCAGACCTCATCCATTGTCTCCGCAGTTCGGAGCTCACTCGCTACCGTCTCGAGGGTGAGGGTCATATTCGTGCCCGTGTCACCATCGGGTACCGGGTAGACGTTGAGGCGATTTAATTCTTCCTGATGACTCCGCAGGGCGTCCCTAAATCGAATTAGAACTTGACGCAGGTCTGCAGCGGAGAGGGTCTCAAGGGAAGGCACTCGCCGATAGTACCGCCGTGGTGGTTACCCAAGAGAGCCAAGCGAGCCCAAAGAAACCTGAATTACCCACCCCCAAGGCTTGAGAGCGACCTAGACACCATCGCCCTGCTACTCTCCCGTCCGTCCTAAGAACGATCTTGAGGTTTATAAATGTCATCCGTATGCGACATCTGCGCAAAGAAGCCAATCTTCGGTATGCGCCTCAGCCACTCGCACCGCCGCACCCCGCGCCGTTGGAATCCCAACATTCAGAAGGTGCGCGCGATTGTAAACGGCACCCCCAAGCGCGTAAACGTATGCACAGCCTGCCTAAAGGCCGGCAAGGTCCAGAAGCGCTAACCCCGTGCAGGGTGTAGTTCGATCCTTCGATCCGGATAGTGGCGAGGGCGTAGTTGTGCGCGATACAGATCGCTTGGACATTGTCCTAGCCCCCGACGCCTTAGTTGGATCTCTCTTCACCTCACTGCGTCAGGGACAGCGGGTCAATTTTGATCTCGACTCTGAGGGTCGCGCATCTCGTGTCCGCAGTGGCGCCGAGAAAGACCTCGGCCTCCCAGATCAGGTTCAGATCTAAAGCCCCTTGGCTCCGCTAAGCCTCGGCTAGCGACTTGAGTAATACATGCACGAGCTTCGGAGCCTGATCTATCCGCCCCGAGCGCGCGGTTGGTAGGGATTAGCGCCTCAGGCCTACTATTCAAGGGCACTGACAAACGCCCAGACCAAAAGGGCTTATCCATCTCTCTAGGAGCAGCAACCGTGTCGATCGCCACGAACGCCCCCACAAAAAACGCTCGTCTTCTCGCATGGGTAGAGGAGATGGCAGCGTTATGCGAGCCAGCATCAATTCACTGGTTCGAGGGAACCGATACCGAGGCTGAGATCCTCGCCAAACAATTAGTTGATGCCGGTACCTTCGTGCCCCTCGACGACGCCAAGCGCCCTAACTCCTACTGGGCAGCTACAGACCCCTCCGACGTTGCGCGCGTTGAGGACCGCACCTTTATCTGCTCAGAGCGTGAGATCGATGCAGGTACGAACAACAACTGGCAGGACCCCGCTGAGATGCGCCCTCGCCTCGATGGCCTCTTCCGCGGCTCAATGCGCGGACGCACGATGTACGTAGTTCCTTTCAGCATGGGGCCACTCGGATCTCCCCTCTCCTACATCGGGGTCGAGATCACAGACTCTCCCTATGTTGCATTGAGCATGCGCGTCATGACTCGCGCAGGTAACGCGGCTCTTGATGTATTGGGAAGCGACGGAGCATTCGTGCCCTGCATGCACTCACTCGGCGCCCCACTCGCTGAAGGAGAAGAAGACTCGGCGTGGCCATGTAACGCAGACGATAAGTGGATTGTCCACTTCCCTGAAACCCGCGAGATCTGGTCTTATGGCTCAGGGTACGGCGGTAACGCTCTACTCGGGAAGAAGTGCTTTGCTCTTCGAATCGCATCAGTAATCGCGCGCGACGAGGGCTGGCTTGCGGAGCACATGCTTATCCTCAAACTCACTAACCCCACAGGGGATGCCCGATTCATTGCAGCCGCATTTCCATCGGCCTGTGGCAAGACGAACCTCGCGATGCTCATCCCCTCCATAGAGGGATGGAAAGCAGAGACAATCGGCGATGACATCGCATGGATGAAGTTCGGTCCAGATGGTCGACTGCGCGCCATCAACCCCGAGTTTGGTTTCTTTGGTGTCGCCCCTGGGACAAACATGGAGACCAACCCCAACGCCATGTATACCCTCGGTGCCAATACCGTCTTTACAAACGTGGCCCTCACCGATGACGGCGATGTTTGGTGGGAAGGAATGACTGATGAGGCACCCGCTCACCTCATCGACTGGAAACGCAACGACTGGACCCCAGAGTCAGGCACCGATGCAGCACATCCAAACTCGCGCTTCTGCGTCCCTGCTTCTCAGTGCCCGGTAATTGCAGACGAGTGGCAAGACCCAGCCGGCGTGCCGATCGACGCGATCCTCTTCGGCGGCCGACGCGCATCGACTGTTCCGTTGGTATTCGAGTCACGCGATTGGGAGCACGGAGTATTCGTCGGGGCAACAATGGGCTCCGAGAAGACTGCTGCTGCATTCGGAGGGCTCGGCGACCTTCGTCGAGACCCGATGGCGATGCTTCCATTCTGTGGCTACAACATGGGCGACTACTTCGCACATTGGCTGAGCATGCCTGAGCGCACAGATCGATCCAAGCTCCCACGCATCTTCGGAGTCAACTGGTTCCGCAAAGGCGAGGACGGAAAATTCATCTGGCCTGGCTATGGCGAGAACTCGAGAGTGCTCAAGTGGGTATTCGAGCGCTGCGAGGGAGCCGGAAGCGGGACTGAAACCCCTATTGGGACCGTGCCGTCTGCATCAGATCTCGACCTAGATGGTCTTGAACTCAAGCCCGGCACCATTGAGGCTGCAGTCGCTGTAAACGCAGACGATTGGCGACAGGAACTCGGGTTTATTCGCGAGCACTTCGACAGCATCGGCGAGCGCATGCCAGAGGCACTTCGTAGCGAGCTTGCCGCTCTCGAGTCTCGACTCGGTTAATCCCTAGCTCGACCGGCTCTAGTGGCTCGGCGAGCGTGGCGCGCAATCGCTATCTGAATTAGTTGATCAAGTAACGCAGGGTAATCAACTCCGCTGATTCCCCATAGGCGCGGGTACATAGAGATCGGCGTAAAGCCGGGGATCGTGTTTACCTCATTCACAAGGAACCCTCGCCCCTCGGTCGATAGAAAAAAATCAACGCGTGCCATCCCCGCCAAGCGACACGCAGCAAATGCTTCGAGCGCGAGCGAGCGCACCTCTACCTCTTCGAGCGTCGTGAGCACCGCTGGGGCAATGAGTTGGGCAGCGCCGTCTTCGTACTTATCGGCATATGTATAGAACTCTGCGCCTGGTACCACTTCACCTGGCCGCGATGCCTGCGGATCAAGGTCGCCCAATACCGCTACCTCAATCTCTCGACCGACGATTGCCTCCTCAACAAGCACCCACTCGTCATAACGGGTAGCGAGATTGATGGCGTCTCTTAGTTCGGCTTCGTTCTTCGCCTTTGATACCCCGACAGAGGAGCCCATGTTCGCTGGCTTTACAAAGCACGGGAATCCAAGCTCCGCCTCTACCGTTTCACAGAAGATTTGGAGGTTCTCACCGTCACGGAACTCGAGCCAATCTGCAACATCTACTCCGCATGCAACTAGAGCACGCTTCATCATCACCTTGTCCATACCAACAGCAGAACCAAGAACCCCCGAGCCCACATAAGGGATGTCAGCTAACTCAAGCAGGCCCTGAAGCGTGCCATCTTCACCGAACGGGCCATGAACAAGCGGGAATACCACATCAACACCAAACGCCGCTGCGGAGAGCTCGCCAGACTCGGCGATAGCGGCTCCGATAGTTGTAAGCGCCTCCCCCGATACGGGAAAACCCTGTGGCAAATCGAGATCGCTGTTTATGAGTGCCTGCGCTTCTTTTGCATCGAGCCAACGCCCATCTTGCGTAATCCCAACAGGTATGACCTGGTACCGATCAGGGTCTAGGGCTCGCGCAACCGAGACAGCAGTGACTCGCGAGACATCATGCTCAGCGGATCGGCCACCAAAAATCAACATGACCCTGAGTCGGCTCACTTCATAACCTGCAGCACTGCCCTTATTCCAAGCCCCATAACAAACAGCCCCCCAAATCCATAGAGCATCTCTAGCCTTCCGCGCATTGACGCACGATATTGGAATAGAAGCCCAACGGTTATGAAGATCACAAAGCCATAAAACATATGGAATCTCGGGGCTTCATACTTGTTGCTCGCCACAAGAATGACGCCGAGAAGAACCTGAATCAATATCGCAACCTCAGCCGCAATGGTTAGCGCCCAGACTGTGCGCCCTCGCAACCGCTCTATACGCCACGCCAAAAGCGCAGCAACCCCTGCAACTGCATTGGCAACGATCGAGAGGTATCCCCAGTAACCATGGAACGTATTTAGGGCCTCGATCTCGAACGCCCCCTTACAGAGCCGAGTCGTCGGACTCGGAGGGGGCAAATGCAGAGACACCGCCGCGAAGAATATTCTTCAGCACTTTGCCTGCCGGGTTTCGAGGCAACGGGTCGTCAATTATGTCGACGTACTCAGGCACCTTGAAGTCGGCGAGGTGCAGGCGGCAGAAATCTCTAATCTCCTCGACCGTCACATCAGAGCCAGGGCGTCTCTGAACGACGGCCTTTACCTCTTCGCCCATCTGCTTGTGAGGAACACCGACAATCGCAGCGTCGAGAATATCTGGGTGCTCGAAGAGAATGTTCTCTACCTCGACGCAGTAGATGTTCTCCCCCGCGCGAATAATCATGTCCTTGGCGCGATCGATTAGATACAAGAAACCCTCTGCATCAATGCGGCCAATATCTCCGGTCTTAAACCATCCGTCAGCGGTAAGGGCCTCGGCGTTTGCGTCCGGTCGATTCCAATAACCGCGCAGCATGATGGTTGGCCCTCGCAGCCATACCTCGCCCTTGCCATCTAAGGGTGCATCTTTCCCATCTTCGGCAACGACGCGCATCTCGACAGTAGGAACAGGGCGACCACAGGAATCTGGATGATTTAAGTAGTCGGCACCGGCATTTGCAGTAGCGACTGAGGCTGTCTCAGTTAGCCCATATGCAGTTGTTAACGCCGATTTAGCCTGCGGAAAACACTCATTGATTCGAGTGACTAACTCTGGCGCTGCTGGAGCCCCTCCGTAGGAGATGCGAGTGACTGAAGAGAGGTCGTACTTAGAGAAGTTCTCAGACTCGACAATGCGCCACATGATTGTCGGCACACCACCGATTGATGAGACCCGTTCTGCCTCAATGGTGGCCATTGCATGATCGGCATCGAAACGCCCAGGCGGCATCAGCACAAGTTTTCCGCCGGTTGCATATGACGTGACCATCGTGGCAAGGCAACCAGTGACGTGGAAGAGAGGAACTACCAAGAGACTGCCCGCTTGATACTGACTCGGCGTCCCGGCCTCCGCAGCCCTCATTGTCGCTACGACGCTCGCGCACATGATGTTCTGGAGGTTTCCAATCACCTGTCGATGCGTAACGGTTGCGCCTTTAGGTTTTCCAGTCGTGCCAGAGGTATAGAGAATCGCTGCAAGATCATCCTCGGAAGGGGCAGAGCCGCTAAATGCAGGAGGGTCTTTCTGCTCGAACAACTCTGAAGCCGGTCGTGCGATCCCGTCTGGCTCTGTTAATCCGATCACAAAGACGTGGGTGAGCTCGGGCAGCGATGGCACCAACTCGCGGACTAACTCCCACCTGCGAAGGTCGCAGAGCATGACCTTCGTACCAGAGTCGTTGAGAGCGAACTCGAGTTCCTCGGTCTTCCACCATGCGTTCAGGGGGACCGTTACCACTCCACTCCCGACGCATCCCCAGAACATCGCTACCCACTCGATGGCATTTGCCGAAACGATCGCTACCCGGTCACCGGACTCGACACCTATTGCAGCAAGCGCGGCAGAGGCTGATCGCGCCCAAGCGTCATGCTCCACATAGTTGAGCCGTTGATCTCCCTGAACCAGGAAGTCGGTGTCGTCGCGGATTGCAGCTGACTCGGCTACCTCGCGGAGAGAGCGCATTCGCTTCTTATAAACCTGCAGGTCTATGCCGAGAACAGGCTCGATGACGATCTCAAACGGTCCCTCGGGGCCGAAGAGTTGAGTGATGATTGGATCTACTGTTGTCACGGTGGGCGAGCCTAACGCCCGAGCGCGCTCATCGTCAGCCCGAGCGAGGAAGAGTCTCGCTAGAGAGGTTCATCACCTAAATATGACTACGTGCCCTGACTGCGCCCTCAGGCTTCTGCCGGAGCCTCAGTGATAGCGACCTCAAATGACCAGAGTTCAGAGTGAGTCGAGACAGGGCCATCGGTGCTCTGACCTCTGTGCCCATGGGCGAATGCCGGGCTCTGCACCCATGCCTGAAAATCATCCTCGGAGGCCCAACGGGTGTAGACGAGAAACACGCCGCGATCATCATTAGGCGCAAGTAACTCAAATGCCTCAAACCCAGGCGATGATGTAACTGAGCCAGAGCGAGCGGCGAACCGAGCAACAAACTCTTCGACGCGATCCGACGGCACTGTGATGGCATTTATTTTGGCAACGCTCATGGGGTTCTCCTTGGTAATTGTTGAGTCGTTTTCGCTGTAGTTCGAGGTCTTCGATTCGCCATTTATTTAGGCGCTTATTTAATCAGCCTCAGGATCAGCGCCGTCACTGCGGAGAAATTGCTCAATCTCGCGTGCAATGTCGTCACCAGAGATATCTCCCTCATCTACCGACTCGAGCGCCTCTACGAGCCCTGCAACATCTGGGCGATCGCTCAAGCCTTCCTCTACTTGGGCGGCATAAAGCAGCGCCTGTCGATCGAGGTCACGCAGATCTACTGAGATAAGAGCAATATCACGCAGCCGCTCGAGTAAAGCGCGCACTGCAGGCGGAGACGGTGTACCCGAGATGTAGTGAGGAACCTGAGCCCATAGACCCACTGCATCAATACCAACATCTCCAAGCGCTACCTGTAGGACACTCTGGAGCCCCGTTGGTCCGTGATAGTCGCCCCGAAGTGCACCAACCTCTTGAGCGAGACCGCGACTCGTCGCAGATGCAAGAACGGGGACTGGCCGACGATGAGAGACAGGCGATGGCATCCCTCCGAGCATGACGGCCATCTTCACTCCAAGTCGCTCAGCGGCAGTCACAATCTCCTCGGTGAGGCGCTGCCACTCCAGACATGGCTCCGGCCCGGTCAGAACAACGACGTCACGGCCGACACGCCCACCAGTAAAAGTCAGGTGCGGCCATTCGATACGCCTAGTGACCCCGCCATCAAGGAGTGCGAGAGGTCTAGTGGTTCTCAGGTCTGCGCTATCACCTAGGTCATACGTTCCGAACTCGCGCGCGGCGGCCATAGAGCGGATAATCGCGTCAGCCGCACTAGCGCCCGCTAGACCGGCATCGATCCAACCCGTGAGAGCGACGACAAGCACCGGGTCATTCATATCTGGCCAGACATCAATCGAGAGCATCTGCGCACCTTACCGGCACGGCCCTTCAGTTATGGTTCGGAGCATGATCTTCGGAGTCCATACGGGCCTTCAGAACACAAGCATTCCCGAACTCACTGACCTCTGGCGCGGCATTGAGGCGAGCGGATTTGATTGGATCTCAATCTGGGACCATTTCTACGCTGCAGATGGATCGGGTAATCCTCACTCGCTGGAGTCAGTGGTTAGCCACGCTGCCCTCTGCGCCGCTACATCTCGCGTACGCTGCGGGAGCCTTGTCTACTCTGCCGGGTACCGCCACCCCGCGGTCTTAGCCAATGCAATGGCGACGCTCGATCAACTATCGAATGGAAGAGTCACGCTTGGGTTAGGAGGCGGATGGTTAGGCCGTGAGTATCGAGCCTATGGAATTCCGTTCGGCAGTGTCGGGGAGCGCCTGCGCATGATGGAGGAGTCCCTCACATGTATTCGCCTCCTCCTGACAGAGCAAGAATCTAATTTCGCAGGCGAGTTCTTCAGCCTTGATCGCGCTCAGTGTGAACCCAAGCCGCTACAGAGTCGCTTACCGATTTGGGTAGGCGGATCGGGCGAGAAAGTAACGCTGCGCATCGCAGCGCAACGCGCTGACGGCTGGAATGTTCCATTCATCTCACCAGAGGTATTCGCACATAAAAACTCAGTTCTGGACGCGCATTGCGAGCGGTTAGGTCGAGACCCATCCGAGGTATTTCGAAGCGTAAATGTCGGAATAGCCTTAAACGAGGAGTCTCTTCTTGCTCAGTTCGACAAGATGAGCGAGGGAGTAAGGCCAGGGGTGCTCATGGGCAGCGCCAGCCAGATGTTCGATCAGGTAGGCGCGTACATTGACTCCGGCGCGCAGCAGATCAACTTAGCGGTACGGGCACCATTCGATATCGAAGCAATCGAGTGGTTCGCTACAGAGGTTATGCCGGCGTTTCAATGAGCGGCGTTTCAATGAGTACCCGCAAGAATGTAGAGACCCCAACAAGTAAATAGTCTGGATACTGTGGACGAAGCGCTAAACCAACCTCCAACAACTGAGCACGAGTTCCGGCTTGATCCGCTTACACGCGAGTGGGTTCTTATCGTTGGGAATCGGCAGGGACGCCCCAATCTCCCTACGAAAGACTGCCCGTTCTGTCCGGGGGGTTTGGAGGCGCCTAGTGAGTACGAAACATACGCATTTACAAACAGGTGGCCTGCACTTGTCTCTGGTGAACCTACAGATTTCGATGCTATTGCCGCGGCTGGCGGGGCAAGCGCAGCAGCGATTGGCGCTGCAGAAGTAGTCCTGTACTCACCCGAGCACTCTGGATCCCTTGCAACAATCGGAGTCGACGGATGTAGGCGAGTAGTCGACCTCTGGGCTGAGCGCACGGCGACATTACTCAACACCCCCGAGATTTGCTCCGTCCTCATTTTTGAGAATCGCGGAGGCGAGGTAGGCGCCACCATCCCCCACCCGCATGGCCAGATCTACGCATTCGGCTTCGTACCTCCGCTGCAGCGAATCGAGGCTGAGGTACTCGCGTCACACGGTTGCTCTATCTGTAAGGACTGCGCGAGTAAAACAGGTGCAGACCAAGAGCGCGTCGTCTATGACTCAAACGGATGGAGCGCCAGTGTTCCATACGCTGCTGGTTATCCATACGAAATTCTCTTGTCCCCTAACGACCATATTGGTTCACTAGATCTTCTAACGAGCGACTCGCGCGACGCACTCGCAGCGGCTCTGAATACCATTGTGGCTTGTTACGACCGTTTATTCGACGCGCCTATGCCTTACATGATGTGGATCCACCAAGAAACATCACCAGCGACTCCCAGCCCCGGAGCGCATATGCATCTTCACTTCGCCCCGGTTCTGAGATCAGCAAATGTCCAGCGCTACGTCGCTGCGGCCGAGGTCGGGAGCCGTGTCCTCTCCAACCCATTACTCCCTGAGACCGCTGCGAAACATCTTCGCGACGCTCTCGCCGCCGAGTAGCCACCACCGTAGGATCTACTCCGTGGATAAGAGAATGACAGAGCTTAGGATCGCTCGAATTATTGAGAGCCTCAGAGTTGATGATGAGAGCGCATCGCGCACCCAGAGAGAAGTTCTGGTTGTATCTGCACCCGGGCGAGTCAACCTCATTGGGGAGCACGTCGATTACAACGACGGAATCGTCCTGCCCATGGCGATCGATCGCGAGGTTCTTGTCGCGTGCGTTCGGCGAGACGATGACAAACTCACCGCGGTCTCTCTAGATCTCGATAATGCATCTCGGCGCGTTACAACCGATCGCGATGGCGCCGAGAATGAGGGGCCAGCGTGGGGATCGTTCCTCTCAGCCTCCGTGCGAGCAGCGATCCGCTTAGGGGCCGATGCCCCAGGGCTCGATCTGGCCCTTACCTCGACCATCCCAATTGGGGCCGGGCTCTCATCGAGTGCAGCGGTTACCGTCGCTTTAATCCTCTCGATCTGCAATGCAAGTGGTATCGAACCAGATCCACGTGAATTAGCGCTCGCTGCGCAGGCAGCGGAGATCGAGGCCGTTGGAGTACCAGTCGGCAATATGGACCAGCTTGCATCGAGTCTCGGAGTGGAGGGCCACGCTCTGCTGATTGACTGCAGAGACCTATCGGTGACGCCGATTGCAATTCCAGATTCTCTCGCTGTCCTAGTGGTCCACTCGGGAATCTCGCGCACCCTTGAGTCGAGTGCTTATGCAGAGAGAAGAGCGGCCTGCGAGGAAGTCTCAGCCCGACTTGGGTATAAATCACTCCGTCAGGCGCGCGCTGATGAGGTTGAAGATGATCCCTATGCAAGGCATGTCGTATCTGAGATTGAAAGGGTTGATGCATTTATTGATGCGCTCCACAGAGATGATCTGGAGCGTCTTGGCACAATACTCAGCGATGGTCATGCGAGCCTGCGGGACGACTTTGATGTCTCACTCCCTGATATCGACACTCTCGTCGAACTCCTAGTGAAACATGGAGCAATTGGTGCTCGTCTCACGGGTGCCGGGTTCGGTGGATGCGTTGTAGCACTTGCGCGAGTAGATGAAATGAACGCGATTGCAGATGCAGCAACTGAGGAGTACGCGCAGGTAACTACTCGCACTCCTCAGTCTTTTATCGTCCATGCCAGCCGTGGCGCACACCAAGTGCAGTTGTGATGCCGAGCGACGCCGTTCAAAGCATCTCTAATGGAGAGATCACTCTCTCGCTATACGCAGACGCAACGTTTAGTCTCCAATTTGGCGAGACCGATTACAGCCTTAGCCAAATGCGGGCGACTGCATCAATCGGAGGCTCGGAAGTATCCCCCACTGGTGTTTGGCAGATTGACACAAATACCGCACGCTGCGGCGGAGAGAACGGCACTCCTGTAATTGAGATCGCACTAGGTACAGAGGCGCCAGGGTCCTGCACCATGTCGGTCTCCTTAACCCCTCTAGTCGAGACGGTTCTTGATCGTTTCACAATTATGGGAGCGGCGACAGGTGAGTTCGAGACGCGTTTAGTAGAGGGCTACGACTCATGGTCGTGGGCTGGTGTGCGCAGCTCAGACGCGCCAGGGCGTTCATGGTGGCGCAGCGCATTCGTCGGATCACTCGCCACCATTACCGCGTCAGCGCGTACTGCTAATCGCTTTGTAACCGCTATCAATTGGAGTAATGGAGAGATCACAATCGAGTCTGCAGGCGCCCCTGTTCTGAGTGCGATTCCAGATACTTGGGGCTTTACGGCTGGAGCCACAACAGATCTCGGACTACGTGTCGATGCTGGAACAATTGTAAGTAGCGAAGTATTCGCGTTCAGTTTTGGCTCCGACCCATTCTCGCTGGTGGAGGCCGATGCGTCTGCGACCGGCGAGGCGATGCACGCGCGCAGCTGGACCGGTGAGGCGATTCTTGGTTGGGAGTCTTGGTATCACTTCGGGCTCAACGTAAAGCCCGAGAACGTTCTAAGCAATGCGCGCCTTATGCGAGAGAAGATTCCAGACGCACGCTTCGATCTTGTTCAGATTGATGATGGCTGGCAGAAGTCATACGGAGCCTGGTGGGCTAATAAGCACTGGCCAGATGACATGGGAGATATGGTCAAATCGCTTGATGCCATCGGGTGTCGCGCCGGTCTGTGGTTAGCACCATTCATGGTTGTACCGGATGGGCCTGGGCTTGGCACAGACCATCCAGATTGGTGCTTGATGGATCCTTCTACCTATGCACCCTTGCTTGAGCCCCGACACAACAGGTGGTCACTAGATGCGAGCAACCCCGAGGTATTGGAATTCTTGCGCGGACTAGGCGAACAGGTTCGCGCATGGGGCTTCGACATGGTGAAGCTTGATTTCCTGTATTTTGCTGCTCAAAGCGCTAAACGCCACAACCCACAAATCACCGGAACCGAGTCGCTACGTCTTGGCCTCAGAGCCTTTATTGATGGCTTCGGAGATGATCGCTATGTGCTCGGCTGCGGCATGCCCATGCTCCCCGCTGTTGGTCTCTGCCATGGAAACCGCATCGGGCACGACACTGCGATGCCGGTCGTCCATATGGAGTTTGGACACCCTGCAAGCGACTGGACCGGCTACCGCGGCATCGTTTCGCAGGCACGCAATATTGCAGCCCGCTGGGCGCTTCAGCGACGGTGGTTTGAATGCGACCCTGACATAGTCATGGCTTGGGGCTCAGACGGTAACGATGCCGCGGGCTACTCGCCTGACGAAGCTCGGGTCTTGGCCGCTGTTGCAGCACTATGCGGTGGGCCGTGCTTCCTCGCTGATGATCTTGCGCAACTATCTGAAGACGAGATCGCCATTCTCTCCGACGCGAATTTTCTGAAACGCTGCTGGGGAGATGGGCTTAGACCATCCGACATTTTTTCGCACCCAGACAACCCAGAGGTTGAGCATGCCTTCGATATTCCTAGCGACCTTCCCCACATCTGGAGCGCTGAGCGCAACGGTGAGGATGTAAGCCTGAGATTTGATTGGGAGAATCACCGAATCAGTTCAGAGTGATCAAGGTGCCGGAGACCTCTATGGTCACATTCGCCCGAGTATCTCAGCCTTCTTGGACTCAAACTCCTCCGAGGTGATTACACCTTCATCACGCAGATCAGCGAGTTTGCGGAGTTGCTCCGCAGCATCAGGTGCTGGCACTGCTGGTGCACTTGGAGCACCCTGCGCAGCATTTGCGTTGATGGCACTCGCAATGTCGCCTGCGTCTCTGCGAGAGCGATTCTGCTCTCTGCTCTCCATCTGAAGGTATATCTCTTGCTGAACAGCATCGGGGTGGCGAACATCCTCAAAGTGGGATGAACCATCTCGTCCGGCAGACTGAATGTCTAAATCGCCTGCCCCAATAACACGCTCGATCGGCCCCTGGGAGAAGTCAATGTTCGTAATACGGTCGAGGGGAATCTCCACGCCCTTCTTGGAGATAAATCCGCTGCGAAAAATGACGCGCCTATCAGTGACTACGAAGAAAGTGCTTCTCCACTTTAGAAAACGAATCCCAATCCATCCAGCCCATGCCAACATCATCCACGGGACAACCCACCAAATACCGGTACCAATAGAGTGAAGAATCCCGTCATGGGAGTGGAGCCATGAGACAAAGAGCAAGAGAGCGACTAGCCCTGTAGCCACTGCGATGTGCTCAATGAAGTACCACCAATGTGGATTTAGATCTAGAGCAACAGTCTCGTCGTCGTGAATCAAGTGCGCTGGGTAAGGCATGGGCATCACTCCTTTTGTTGACCCGCCAGTACAAGCGGAGAATTTTTAGACAGAGCGTCTTAGTAAGAGCGATTTAATAACTACGTCCGAGAACTCGATCTGTGTATGCATTTGCGAAGCGCCCCTTAGGGTCCCATGCTTCTCGCACTTTTTGGAACTTGCTCCACTCGGAGTATCGAGGTGCGAGTTTCTCTGCGGTCTGAAAGTGCATCTTCCCCCAATGAGGGCGCCCCTCTACCTCATCCATGATCGCCTCTACTCCACGAAAATACTTCTCAAATGGCGTGCCGCTCGATACATGCACTGCAAGGAATGCGGTCTCGCGGCCGTTGGCCATTGAGAGCGGAATATCGTCTGCCGGGAGCGCGCGAATCTCAACCGGGAAATCAACCTGAAGCTTCTCGGACTCAATCAACTCTCTTATTCGGCGAAGCGTTGCCTGCATCTTCTCGATAGGGAGCGCGTACTCCATCTCGACAAAGCGAATAAGGCGGGTCGAGCAGAAGACTCGATGGCTTACATCTACCTTCTCGACACGCCCCATGTTGTTAGCGACCATTCGAGCTATCGATGGAACCTTGGAGGGGCGCTTCCGACCGTACGCCGCCAGGCCGCCAAATATGTAGTTACCTATCAGCACCTCTTCGCGCCATTGCTTCTGTCGGGACTTCACCCAGATCGGCCGGTCCGTTCGGTTCGCAGCCTTGATGGTTACTACCTCAGAGTGCGGGAACCAATATGAATCGACATGGTCGTTACTCGCTGTAATGGAGTTCCAAGACTCGAGTGCCTCATCGAATTCGTGCGGCTCCTCGAGCGAGTGAAGTCGGAATGCTGGCTCGCACTGCAGAGTCACCTTCGTAATAATCCCAAAAACTCCTAGCCCAATTCGAGCACACTCAAATAACTCGGGCTCCTCGCTCGGCGAGCACGTAACTAGATCGCCATTTGCCGTAACAAGTTCTAATGAAATTACTGCCGCGGCAATGGGGCCGAGTCGATGGCTAGTTCCGTGGGTTCCAGTCGATAGCGCACCGGCAAGGGTCTGCTTATCGATGTCGCCAAGATTCGAGAGAGCAAGTCCGCGCTTAGCGAGTTCGTCGTTGAGGACAAACAATTTGATCCCGGCCTCGACAGTTACCGTCATCGCCTCGCGATCTAGATCGATAACTCGATCCAACGCCTCTATCCGAAGCATTCGAGAATCCGTGCATGCGATATCAGAGAATGAATGCCCGCTCGCTGCGATGCGCACCCGCTGGCCAGCACGGTCAGCAGAGCCAACTAACTCACGTAGCTCTAAAAGGCTCCTAGGCGACTCGATTGCTATGGGGTCGCAGGTTTGGTTACGCCCCCAATTTTGCCATGCTCCTCTGCGTGCCACGGAGGCGAATCCTACGCACCAAAGCCCCCATGACCAAACCCCTGTCCCATAGCCCCGGTATCCTCCGATCTATGCCCCCCGCGCCCCACGATGCCGACTCACTCCTCGAGGGCCTCGACCCGTCCCAACGAGAAGCAGTGACATCAGATGCGCGCCCCCTCGCTATCCATGCAGGGGCGGGCTCCGGTAAGACTCGGGTCCTTACGCATCGCATCGCATGGCAGAGCGCTACCGGGGCGATCTCCCCGGGTCGAGTCCTTGCACTTACCTTTACTCGAAAAGCGGCTGGCGAGTTACGCGAGCGCATATCCCGTCTCGGCGTATCAGGGAGTGTCGCTGCGGGCACATTCCACTCAATGGCACTTGCCCAGCTCCGCCGATATCACGCAGATCGCGGCACCCCAATGCCCGCAGTGCTTGGCTCCAAGGCTCGCATTCTCGCTCCGATGCTCGGCAAGCGCGACAGTTCACAGCTTCGCGTCATTGATGTTGCCTCAGAGATTGAGTGGGCCAAGGCGCGACTTGTCTCCCCACCGCGTTATCTAGAGGCGGTTAGTGCAAGCGGGCGCGTTGTAAGCCAAGCCGAGCGCATCGCAGGGCTCTACGAGAGATACGAGCAAGAGAAGAATCGTCGCCTCTTAGTTGATTTCGATGACCTACTGCTCGCCTGTGCAACCGCTATAGAGACTGATCGCGAGTTTGCTGCTGCTCAGCGCTGGCGTTTTAGGCATCTATTCGTGGACGAGTTCCAAGACACCAACCGATCACAGTTCCGCTTACTGCGGGCATGGCTTGGGATTCAGGCATCAACTGGCCGCGGCGAGTCCGGAGCCCAGCCCGACCTCTGTGTTGTCGGCGATCCAGATCAAGCCATTTATGGTTTCGCAGGCGCTGAGCCGCGTTACCTAGAGGAGTTTGAGAAAGAGTTCCCTGGCTCGACAACTGTTCGCCTCCGATATAACTATCGATCTACTCCACAGGTAGTCGCAACGAGCAGGTCTGTATTGCCTGCATCGCGGTCACGCCTCTCGGTAGAGACTCCAAAGCAAGATGGGCCTGCACCCACGATTGCTGATTATGCAGATGAGCACGCCGAGGCGCGCGCTGTCATTGCCGCAGCAGTTACTGCACACTCATTCGAGCGACCCTGGTACTCAATGGCTGTTCTCTACCGAACCAACGCGCAGTCACTTGCCTTCGAGGAGGCCTGTAAAAAATCCAAGGTCCCCTATCGAGTACGCGGCGCAGGAGCATTCCTAGAGCGCGCAGAGGTAAAGGATCTAATCGCAGGGATTCGCAGCAGCGCGGCAGCGCAACCATCGCTCTCCTTTGCGGATCACCTCGTAGACCTCCAAGCCGATTTCGCTGATGCGCCCGAAGAAGTACGAGAGCACGCAGAGGCACTCGCATCACTCGGGCATGAGTACCTTGCCGCAGAGGGCGGCGTCGGGAGCGTCGCTGGATTCCTTGGCTTCTTGAATACAGCGCTTCGCAACGACGAAGTCTCTGGCGGCGATGCAATCGACCTCCTTACCTTCCACGCTGCAAAAGGGCTTGAGTGGGAGACAGTCTGGGTTACAGGTCTAGAGAAGGGCCTTGTCCCAATCTCGCATGCAGAGGGGAAGGCTGTTGCGCTCGCAGAGGAGAGTCGCCTGCTCTATGTCGCGTTGAGCAGGTCACGCAGATGGCTGCACTGCACGCATGCCGAGAAGCGCAACTTCGGCGAACGCACATCATTTAGAACCCGCAGCGCACTCCTCGATCTCATCGAGTCTGCTGCTACGGGCATCTCCCTTGAGGAGCTCAGCGAGACAGGTGGGGAAGTAAATCGACGCGGCTCATCTCGAGCACGAGCGTCGCTATCTGCGATAGCACTCGGAGATTTAGCGGTTGAAGACCGTCCGCTATTCGAGGAACTAAAGGCGTGGAGACTTTCTACATCACGAGCCGCAAGCATTCCTGCCTTCACAGTCTTCGACAACAAGACCCTTACCGCAATCGCCACTCTCCGACCGTCAAACCTTGCGCAGCTTCTGTCAGTCTCGGGAGTAGGCCCTGTAAAGGCCGAGCGATACGGAGAGGCGATCCTCGAGATAATTGCTCGCCAGAATGACGAGACTCCTATCAATATCTCCTAGACAGATAAGCGAGTGAGTCGGAGCCGTCCGCCTTTGCAATTTACGCAGACGCTGGAGCCTCAAAGCCATGAGCCCACGAGAGAGACGCCTTAGCAATTACCCCATAAACCTCTATTGGCTCTATGTGCTTGCATCTCCTCCTCAAGCATCACCCTTCGGTAGACCCCGTTCGGAGCGATCGTAAGGATGCGCGCATAACCCTCGAGTAGCAGCCGGTCGTTGAAGCGCTCTCCGTCCAAGTGAACGTATGCAAGATGGCGGCCATAAAGATCAGTCCGCTCTATGTCATCCTCAAGCGTGACGAAGCGCCCCTCTAGATGCTCTCTAGTAAACGCCTCCGCTTCAGGCCCCCAGCACCCGACAGGCTTAGTGGGGTGGTGTGTCTCGGGTGTGTCGATACCAAGTAATCGCACGGTCTCCCTCCCCTCGCCCGAGGCAACGATGATCGTGTCGCCGTCGATGACCCGAAGCACCTCGACGGCGGCCGTGGCACCGGCAAGGTCCCCTGTGACCCTGCCGAGAATCAAGATGGCCGCTACTGCGACAACAATGGCCATAACCGCGGCCGGTAGCGGGATTCGTCTCATTCTTGAAAAGTACCGCCAGATTGGGACACTTGTCACCGAAAATCTCCCGGCGGCAGGTACCGTCACACCTGACCATGAAACCCCGTCGATTCTTCCTACTCCTAACCATGATCATGCTCTTGGGTGCCTTGGGGCTCCTCGTCGTCACCCAGCGCCCGGCTCTCGTTGAAGCGCGCAATGCGGCAGATGCGAGTTTTGCGAGATTGAGCCCGAGCCTTGAGGCGCGATACAAGACAGTCCCTGCGATTCTTGAGGCCCTCAAAACCTCCGGCGCAGAGGATCGTGGACCTTCAATTGCGCTAGCGAAGGCAGAGAGCGCATGGCTTATCGCTCTCAATGGCGAGTCGGCTAATCAAATCTCAGATGCCGCTAACTCTATTGAGGGGAACGTTGCGCGTGTCAGGGCTATGTACCAAGGATCGGATCGATTAAGAGAGTACAAAGCACAGATGGATCCGGCTCTAGCCGCCTACGACCAATCCCTCTCCGCTGATGCCAAGGTAAGGGTAAAGGAAAATGCAGAGGCTGTTGCTGCTTACAGAGCGAAGCGTGGCGCATGGTTGAGCAAGCCCGTTGTCTTTATCGGCGGCTTCGATGAGCGCATCACTTATGAACCTGTCGCCGAGTCCGCAGCCAACAACGAACTCACCACCCCAGCGAAGCCATGACAACTCTCGCTATTCTCGGTGGCGGACAGCTCGGATGGATGCTCGGGTTAGCTGCTAAAGCCCTCGGCGTAGATACTCGATTCTTAGATCCGAGCACGGGAGTTACAGCAAGCGCGGTAGGTAAGGTAACTACAGCGTCTCTAGATGATGCCGAGGCAGTCATCAATTTCGCTGCAGGTGCGGATGTCGTTACATACGAGTGGGAGGGCGTTCCGGCATCCACGGTAGAGGCGCTAATTAACGCTGGAAATGCAGTGCATCCTGGGATTGCATCACTCTCTGTTTCGCAGGATCGACTGGTAGAGAAGAAGCGCTTGCAGGCTCTTGGAATTCCAGTTGCGCCTCATGCAGAGGTATCAGATTTAGATTCACTTCAAAGCGCTTTACGCGCACTAGGGCTTCCAGCCATTCTCAAATCGCGACGCGGTGGATACGACGGCAAGAGTCAAGTACTAATTCGAGATGAAGCTGACTCCGACAATGCTCTAGAGACTCTTGCGGATGCAGGAGAGCTAATCCTGGAGGGGTTCATCCCTTTCGAGAGAGAGGTTTCGATCATCGCAGTGCGCGGTGTCGATGGCGAGATCAAAACTTGGCCACTCGTCGAGAACCTGCACCGCGAAGGAATTCTGCGACTCAGTCGCGTATCGAGTGAGGCGTTACAAGGCTCGGTAAAATTACCGTTAGAGGCGCTTGCAATTCAGTACGTCACGAGCCTTCTCGAAGACCTAGCGCACGTTGGAGTTCTTACCCTTGAATTATTCGTTAAAGGCAACCAACTCATCGCAAACGAATTTGCGCCTCGCGTGCATAACTCTGGGCACTGGAGCATCGAGGGCTCAAAAACAAGTCAGTTCGAGAACCACGTGCGGGCAGTAACCGGGCTTCCACTCGGGGAGACGGACCTAACCGGCGCGAGCGCGATGGTGAACTGCATCGGCGTGCTGCCCGACCCCCACTCCATAGCGACAATCAACGGAGCACACCTACACGACTACGCGAAGTCCCCTCGCAGAGGCCGCAAGGTCGGGCATATCACCCTCGTAGCACCCAACGATTCAGCCCTCGATGCGGGCCTCGAGGCATTATTCGATGTGCTCCCCGGCGACAATGGATGAGCTTCTCGAGTATTTGAGTGATCTCAGACTTCTTAACCAAGTCTTTGCTCAAACCCACTAAAGATCTAAACGCTGTTGCGCCGAGAATGTTGGTGCCCCAATGAGCAGCATTCCTCCACCCGTCCGCCCTGCTGCCTCACCTTAAAACTCTCAGGGAGTTACCCAATGGCACGCAGACCACACGCAGCAGCAACAGCCCGCATCTTGGTTAACGGCATCACCGCCGCCTCGACCTTTGGCTTGATCGCGATGCTCGCCGGCCAGGCTGGCGCATCGGGTGGATCTACTTCAGTCGCTGCGGCTCCTACCGGTGTAGTGGTGGTGACCCCAGCTGGGGCTACTGGCCTTGATGCCAGCACACTTGCTCCTCCTGTCGCTGGTGCACCTGCAGCAGGAGCGCCACCGGCACCCGCGGCGGCTCCCTCGACTACTGCAGCCACAGTTGGAGGCGGCGCGACCCCCGTCGTCCGGACACAGCCCGCGCCCGTTGGCGGTGCGACACCTGGCCCAGCCCCAGCACCCTCACCAACTACCCCAGCACCAACGGCACCACCGGCACCTACAGTCGTTACGACTCCCCCGGTTACAGCCCCTCCGGTAACAACGACAACAAAGCCGTCCTGATTAATGCTTGACCCACGGACCTACTGGTGGATATCACGATCGACTGGAATAGTTGCCTGGGCGGTGTTGACCCTCTCCGTCATCTGGGGCCTCGCGCTGACAACACGCCTTTTGGGAAAGTTCCCGAAACCAGCATGGATGCTTGACCTACATAAGCATTTCGCGAGTCTTGCAAGCATTCTTGTCGGGGTACATATCGTGAGTTTGATGCTCGATGGATACGCGCGATTCTCGCTCAGCGACATCTTGATTCCGATGCATACGCAGTGGAAGCCAGGGCCTGTTGCGTGGGGAATCGTCAGCCTCTACGTACTAATTGCCGTACAGGCAACCTCGCTAGCCAAACGCCACCTGCCCCTAAAGGTGTGGCGCATGCTTCATTTCCTCTCGTATCCTCTGTGGGCTCTCGCAACTGCTCACTTCATCACTGCTGGTACCGATGCTTACGAACCTGTCTTTGCTTACACGGTGATCGGCACCACAATTCTTATTAGCGCACTCACTATGGGGCGGGTCCTAAGCCCACGCGCTCCGCGTGTGCCAACTACTGCATCCTCCGTGCCTGTTAGCGCATCGTCGAATGCTCAGGCTGAGACAAAAAGTTCTTCAACAGATAAATTGCCAAAAGCAAAATCAAGCACCAAGGCAGCACCCGGTTCTCGCGCTGAGATGATCGCAAAGGCGCGTGAGCAAGCTGCGCTCGCTAAAGCGGCCGAGCCGGCGGCACCCGCAGAACCGGCCATCTCTGCTCCGGAGGTAACGGTGCGCAGCGCTACTCAAGGAACCCCAGCACGCGAGGATTTAGTGGAGAGGGCACGAGCTGCTGCAGCAGCAGCTAACGCAGGCCAGAGCAATCCAAATCCTGCTCCCCACAAATCAAGCGACGATGTAATCGCACGCGCACGAGAGGCCGCTGCAATTGAGTTGGCTCGACGCGCTGCAGACTTAGGGCCAGCTGCCACTAAACGCTCAGGGCAGAACCAAGGTGAGGTCATAGATCTTTCAGCAGGCTCCGAAGAGCAGATCAGCCCTAGCGAATAGCGCCCGACTCGCGAAGCGCGGAGAGTTCATCGGCGTTGAAGCCCCAGTCGCTAAGCGCTGCATCGGTGTGTTGACCGGGCCAAGCAGGTGGGCCTTGAATCGCTCCCGGGGTCCGGCTGAAGCGCGGCGCCGGCGCGGGCTGGGTCACTCCAAACTCCTCGACATACGTCCCACGCGCTTTCAAGTGCGGGTGCTCTGCTGCCTCGCTCATCTCAAGAACCGGTGCATAGCAAGCGTCTGAGTGCTCAAGTATCGCGTTCCACTCATCCCGAGTCTTAGTTAAGAACAGAGCCGTAAGAGTGCTGCGCTGCATCTCGTAAGTGCGCGGATCCATCTGCGTTGCAAGATCAAACTCTGCACCGAGTTCAAGACGAGAGACGAGTTCTGCATAGAACTGTGGCTCGAGCGAACCGATTGAGATGTACTTACCATCCTTAGTCTCATAGGTGTCGTAGAACGGCGCACCTGTATCGAGGAGGTTTGTGCCACGCTCCCCCCAACCTGGCCATGTGACGAACATTGACATCAATACCGCAGAGCCATCGACCATAGCGGCGTCGACAACCTGACCCTCTCCGCTTCGAGTGGCCTCGAATAATGCACAAGCAACGCCGAATGCAAGAAACATCCCGCCGCCACCGAAGTCGCCAACGAGGTTGATCGGTGGCGTTGGCTTCTCACCAGCACGCCCAAGATGAGCGAGGGAACCGGCGAGCGCGATGTAGTTGATGTCGTGTCCAGCGGCCTGTGAATATGGACCCTCTTGACCCCAACCCGTCATACGCCCATAAACAAGTCTCGGGTTACGAGCAAGGCAATCATTAGGCCCAAGCCCAAGTCGCTCTGTAACTCCGGGGCGGAACCCCTCGATCAAAGCATCTGCGGACTCAACCAGACGCATGACAACCTCTATGCCTTCTGGGCTCTTTAGATCCACTCCGATCGATCGACGCCCTCGGTTCAAAAGATCAAACGGAATACTCTCCGGGAGCGTCTCGCGCACGGAGCCCGCGCGCTCAACGCGGATGATGTCTGCACCCATATCTGCGAGCATCATCGCTGCAAATGGCCCTGGGCCGATCCCTGCAAGTTCGATGATCTTCACACCCGTTAATGGTCCAGACATGCTCTCTCCAATTTCGTTTTAGTAGTTGCTAGTGAGTTGCACTCAGGCCCAATGGCAGAGATGCGTTGACCTCTTAGAAATTAAGACGCAGACCTGGTCTTGGCCATGGAAGCGAATAGATGGTTCCAGTACCAGAGCAGGTTACATACGCGGTACGCAGATCGTCGCCACCAAAGCAGACGTTTGTTACCAGAAGGTCGGGCAGGGCAACATGCTCAATGCTCGCTCCATCTGGAGAGACGACTGTTAGGCCGCCGTTGATAATTGTCGCAACTACGACATTGCCTGCAGAGTCGATTGCGAGCGAGTCGAGAAGCTGATGACCGGCTAACCCTGCAAGGACCATTCCTCCATGCCCTATCGGATTTGGGCGCCCAACAACACCGGGCCCCTCGATCGGCCACGACAACACTCGACCGGTATGCGTCTCTGCAACATATACGGTGTCGCCCTCTGGAGAGATGCCGATTCCGTTTGGTGACTCAAGTGGATAAATAACTTCTTTGATAGACGAACCATCGGGTGACGCGTAATAGACCCCACCGTGATCGCGCTCACGTGCACGAATCTTGCCGTGATCGGTAAACCACATCATGCCGTCAGCATCGAAGACAAGATCGTTCGGGCCCATCAGAGGATTCCCGTCGCACTCTGTGAAGAGAACTGTTACGTCTCCGGTCTCTAAATCAATGCGCTCGATTCGTCCACCTGAGTAATCAGAGGGTTGAAGCATTCCGGTAATCGTGAGCCCCATTAACTCGTGAAACTCCCAGCCGCCGCTGTTACACACGTAGGCAGCACCATCTGGACCAATCGCCAAGCCGTTGGGGCTTCCACCCGGAGTAGCAACAACCTCTAGTCGCCCATCAGGATGCAGGCGACTCACCCTCTTGTTCTGTAATTCAACGAATAAGAGCGTGCCATCTGGCATCCAGACCGGCCCCTCTGGGAAGCCAAGACCGGATGCGATGAGGGTGGGTTCTGTTGTCATAGGCCCCTACCTCATCACCGGGTTGCGCCCCACGTCAAGCCCGGCACAAGATAGGGCAATGCGCATACGCCTTGACCACGCCGACGAGTACATGCATTCCCTTGAGGAAGCCACCAACTTCAACGAGAGCATGTACTTCAATGTCTACGATCCAATAGCTCAGATGGGGGGATTCTTCCGCCTCGGCAACCGTGCCAATGAGGGCTACGCCGAGATGACTACCTGCCTCTATCTCCCCGATGGGCGAGTCGCGTTCATGTTTGACCGACCCAAGATCACAACCAACGATGCCTTCGACGCAGCAGGAATGCGATTCGATGTCGTCAAGCCCTTCGAGTCTCTCAAGGTCACCTACTCGGGGCGCGCAGTTCTTCTCGACGATCCACTTGTCATGGCTAATCCACGTCGCGCATTTACAGAGAGCCCTTGGACAGAGGTCGAGGCAACACTTGATTACCGCGGCCTCTCTCCGATGATGGGGGGCGAGCCCGTCAACGACGACGGCACTGCACTCACTGAGGATCTCTCCGGCGGCTTTGCGCGCGGGCACTACGAGCAGCATGTCGGCGCACGCGGATCTATTCGCGTCGGTGATGAAGAGTGGGAGATCGATGGTTACGGACTCCGCGACCACTCATGGGGACCGCGCTACTGGCAGGCTCCGTATTACTACCGCTGGTTAACGATGAACTTTGGCGACGACGCCGGCTTCATGATTTCCTATATCGCATCTGCCGATGGCGGAGTCCGCATGGGTGGGGTCGTATACGAGGACGGTGCGTATACCCACATCCACCAATGTGAGATTGAGACGGAGTGGGAGGGTGACGACATCTACCACCGACGTATTGTTGCTAAGGCCAAGGCCGGCGATCGCGAGTATGAAATCACGGGTGAAGTTATGTCGTTAGTGCCTCTGCGTAACCGCCGCGTTGCACCCGATGGCGAGCAGCTCGTCACACGCATCAGTGAAGGCATGACCCGTTGGACATGGAACGGACGCACTGGGTATGGACTCTCTGAGTACCTTGATCAGATTGTTGATGGTCGGCCGGTCGGCGCCAAAGCGTGAGTCGCCCCAACTCGGTAGAGGCTGAGAAACTTGCGCGCTGCACGGCACGCGCTCTCGGCGGCGAGTACACCGTCGACGGCGTGCGGAGACTCTCCGGTGGAGCATCCCGCGAGACCTGGGCTTTTGATGCACACTCGTATGCGGACGGAGTCGCCACCACTGAGCAGTTGGTGCTTAGACGCGACCCAGGGGCGAGCAGCGGGCAGATAGGTCGCTCAACAGAGTTTCTGCTTTTAGATGCAGTCGGGCATGCAGGTGCGCCTGTTCCACTTGTTCGATTTCTTCTAGAGGCCGATGACGGTCTCGGCGACGGATTTGTAATGGAGCGAATCGAGGGAGAGACCATTGCTCGCAGAATTCTTCGCGATGATGAATACGCAGAGGCGCGCCCTCTGCTTGCTGCACAGTGTGGAGAGATTGCAGCGCGTATCCATGCGATCGATACGGCCGGCTTGCCATCCCTTGATGTACTTGGACCACATGAACAGATCGCTCAATACCGTTCGCTTGTCGAGGCATTCGGCGAGGCGCACCCTGCCTTCGAGCTCGCGTTTCGCTGGCTCGAGACTCACGCCCCTGAAGCACCAAGCGGAGGCCCTCGCTTAGTCCACGGGGATTATCGCAATGGCAACTTCATTGTGGGCCCCGAGGGCATTCGCTCTGTTCTCGACTGGGAACTAAGCCACCTTGGCGACCCTGCTGAGGATTTCGGATGGCTCTGCGTGCGCTCTTGGCGATTTGGGGTCAACGACAAACTCGTCGGCGGCTTCGGAGACCTTGAGGATTTACTCACTGCTTACAACGCTGCTGGCGGCACCGGAGTCGATGCCGAGAGAGTCCGTTACTGGGAAATCTTCGGCACCTTGAAGTGGGGTGTGATCTGTCAAATGCAGTGCGCATCCCATGTCCACGGCATTGTGCGCTCGGTCGAGAACGCCATGCTTGGGCGGCGCGTTGCGGAGACCGAGTGGGATCTCCTCAACCTCATCACTGGTGACGACCCTGGCCCCGATCCAACGTGGTCCCTGCCTGTACTCGCGGCTAATTCTTCCTCTCTAACAATCCACGACTCGCCAAGCGCGCAGTTGCTTGTGGAGGCGGTACGCGAGTTCCTTGAGAAAGATGTAATGCCTAATACCGAGGGGCGTATCTCATTCCATGCACGTGTCGCTAGTAACGCCCTGCGGATGGTTGAGCGCGAACTCGGAATCGGCCATGGAGCCAATGAGCACGCACGGACGCAACTCGCGACGCTCCTTGGGTTTGACGCACCACTAGCAGAGCTCCTTCAAGCCTTGGCAGCGTCAATCCGTAACGGGGCTGACCATGACGCTCCGACCATTACTGCGGTGCGAGAATTAGTGCGCGCGAAACTCCTCGTCTCTGACCCGAACTACACAGACCCCACCTACACGCCCACCTAGACATCGGCCTTTAAATGCGAATCGTTACTTGGAACGTCAACTCCCTAAAAGCTCGTCTCCCACGCGTAGAAGAGTGGCTAAAAACCTCCGATGCAGATGTCATCTGTATACAAGAGACCAAAATGACCAACGAGGCGTTCCCTTCAATGACATTCGAGGCCCTCGGATATGAGAGTGCCCATCATGGCCAGGGCAGATGGAACGGGGTCGCGATACTTTCTCGCGTAGGCCTAACTGATGTCACGATGGGCTTTGGAGACCTCGAAGATCCATACGAAGGCGATGCTCGACTCATCTCTGCAATGTGCGGCGGTGTACGCGTTGTCTGCGTGTATGTCCCCAACGGTCGAGAGGTGCCGAGCGAGTTCTATGACCGTAAGTTGATCTGGCTCAAGCGACTCCGAGAGTGGTTGGAGGCCAATTGCTCGCCAGAGGAGCCGCTGGTCCTGCTCGGCGACTTCAACGTCGCCCCCGAGGATCGCGATGTCTGGGACCCGGCTCATTTCGTCGGAGCAACCCATGTAACAGAGCCTGAGCGCGACGCACTCGCAGAGTTGCGTGCGTGGGGGCTCGTTGATGCGTTCCGTGAATTGAATGACGACTCCGGTCAGTACACGTTCTGGGATTACCGAGGCGGAGATTTTCATCAGGGCCGCGGAGTACGCATTGACCTTCTCTACGTGACTCCAGCCGTGCGAGAGCGCCTCACAGCCGCCAAGATGGACCGAGATGCCCGAAAGGGTGAGAAGCCCTCCGACCACGCCCCAGTGGCGATCGATATCACTGACTGACTGGGTATATATCTTTCTCACTGAGGGCGGAGCTAGCCAAAATCGTCGAGGAGCCACGCAGTTGAGATGAGTGTCCCACCCCTGTTTTATACTCGAACATATGTTCGATGAACTTAAAGACATAGTCACCCACCTCCGAGAAATCGCCTCAGATATTGATGTCGAGACGATCGACGGGAAGTCGGCCGCCGAGCTTGTTCGGATCTCTGAGGAAGCTCGTCGTGTGATTGATGGTCTACGCACCTCTGCGATCGGGCGAGTCGGCACGACAGAGGCATGGCGTGTTGGAGGCTCAAAAAACTCGGCAGAGTGGGTAGCACTCCATACGGGTGCCCCAATCTACGAAGCACAGGCCGTGGTGATCCTCGCCGACCAATTACGTCACCTCCCCCAGACTGTCGAGGCCATGAGCTCTGGAAAGATCTCCACAGCTCAGGCTGTAGAGGTAGCAAGGGGTGCTACCGCCGAGCCACATTCCGAGGAGCGCCTCTTAAATCTCGCTAAATCTGCGACAGTACGAACCCTGCGCGATGAAGCATCACGTGTAATAGCTGCCGCCACAGACGAGGTAGAGCGCCACAAACGAATACATAAAAACCGTTCTCTAAAATCGTGGATCGACCCCGACGGAGCCTTCAATTTGAAGGCCCACATGACGGTCGCTAACGGTGCGCTTGTCATGGCGGCCTTAACCCCATTTCAAGACGAGATCTTCAAGGCTGCACGTAAAAGTGGCGAGTACGCGACACCTGAGGCTTACGCAGCAGATGCACTAATGGCACTCTGCGCTGCGAAGACCGTTGGCGCTCAGGGCTCGAGTGCGACAAAACCAACACGCGCTAGTGCAGTGATGAATATTCGCATCGACATCGATGCCCTCAAGCGTGGGCATACCGAGCATGGGGAGATCTGTGAGATCGCTGGCGTTGGTCCGATACCTGTGGCTACCGCTACCGAATACTTGGGCGAGGCCTTCTTAAAACTTCTTGTAATTGATGGAGTAGATATCAAGACGGTTGCGCATATGGGTCGACACATCCCTGCACCATTGCGAACAGCGCTTGAGGAGCGGGACCGTATCTGCCAGGTACCGACGTGTGACATGACTATCGGTCTCGAGATAGATCACATCAAACCATTCTCTGAGGGCGGCCCTGCAAGCCTTGAGAACCTTGTGCGGCTCTGCAAGCGACATCATCTACAAAAAACACATGACGGTTATCGACTCGAGAAGATCGAGAATAGGCGACGCAATGGTGCGAAGGGCACGCCCTGGAGATGGAGACCACCACCGGATACTTCCTGAGATGCTTTCTGACTTAGATACTCCCCAAGTAATGGGTTTACTAGGTAGCGAACTCCAACGCGCGGCGAGCGAGCGCCGGTACACCCTCCTCTAAGAATGAGAAGAGAGCATCGTCGCTAGTTCCGTTCTTAAAGCGCGCGTACGAGCCCTCCATTACGCATGCAAGTTTGAAGAGGCCGAGCACGCAGTAGAAATCAAGATGGGCGAGGTCACGCCCTGATGCCGCTGCGTAGCGCGCGCTCATCTCAGCGCGAGTCGGTACCTCACCACGCCCAAGTAGTGCCGCATTTGCTCCTCCGAAAACAGGAGAATCGCCCGGGTCACACCAGAGCCCAAGTAGCCAGCCGAGATCAACTAGCGGGTCGCCGATAGTCGCCTGCTCCCAATCGAGAACCGCAAGTGGCGATACCGGCAGAGAGGGAGCGAACATCACATTGTCGAGTTTGTAGTCGCCATGAATAATTGTTGGCGACTGCATCTCGGGCGTGTTGCTAGCGAGCCAGGCCGCTGCCTCATCAACCTCTGGGAGCGCGCGTGTTCGATATCGATCTAGCTGCCCAGTCCAGCGCGGCACCTGACGGGTGAGGTAACCATCTGGCCGGCCGAACTCAACCAAGCCAGCGGCTCGCCAATCAACTGCATGAATCGTCACAAGAAGATCGATCAACGACTGCGCTATTGCAGTGGGGGCCTCTGCATCTGCCGCGAATAGTGGGGGCATGGCTTCGCGCACCACTAACCCATCGAGAGGCTGCATCAAATATGCAGGCACACCAAGCGCATCGGGCGAGAAGGCAACTGGTTCAGGTATAGGCACCTGCGTCAGCGCATGGCCGGCGCCCACAGCGTTAGAAGCACTAAGCGCAGAGAGCAACTGAAACTCGCGCGCCATGTCATGAGCAGTTGGCGAGAGCGGGGTACGAGGAGGGCGGCGCAGTACCCACTCGACTCCCCCGCGCCTCACGAGAAATACTTCGTTCGAATGCCCTGTGGTTATGCGCTCAATCTCTGGTTCACCAGTACCACCGAGCCCAGCCTCATCAAGCCAGAGCCCAAGAAGTACCGGGTCAACAAGTGGTTCGCGGACTGCATCACTCGTAGTCATTGCTGCAGATACTCGCACGCGAGAGGGGCGGCCCGCAGGCCGCCCCTCTTTCGCACTTCTAAGTTCTGAATCCGAGTGGATCAGCCTCGAGCTTTGATCGCCTCAATTAGTGCAGGGACAACCTTTGTTAGGTCGCCAACGATTCCAAGGTCTGCTACTGAGAAGATCGGGGCCTCGCCATCTTTGTTGACTGCGATGATGTTGTCCGATCCCTTCATTCCGACCATGTGCTGCGTCGCACCAGAGATACCCAAAGCGATGTAGAGCTTCGGCTTCACGGTCTTACCGGTCTGCCCTACCTGCTTCGAGTACGGAACCCAACCGGCGTCAACAATCGCACGCGATGCTCCAGATGCACCGCTGAGAAGATTCGCGAGTTGCTCGACAAGAGGCTCGTAGTTAGCAGCCTCGCCGATTCCACGACCACCGGAGACAACAACAACTGCCTCCTCAAGCTTTGGCCCTTCGCGCTCCTCGACATGGCGCTCAAGTATCTTCGCCTCGCCTGCTCGTCCAGCATCGACCGCACCGACAGCAACAATCTCTGGAGTGGCAGCACCACCGGGAGCGGCCACAAAGGACTTGGGCCGGATCGCTGCAAGGTAAGGCTTCTCGCCCTCAAACAATGTGTCTACCAACTGTGCACCACCGAAAATAGCGGTACCGACTCTTACCGAATCTCCCTCAACAGTGAGCGACATCCCGTTTGTCAGAACGGTTCGGTCAAGGCGCGCGGAGAGACGACCAATCGCATCACGGCCATCGTAGGTCTGCGCGAAGAGGATCAAGTCTGGAGCCTCAGCGCCGATGAGACCCGCTATTGCTGCAGCGCCGACCACGCCAGCGAGCACTCCATCGGGGTCCACTCCGAATACCTTCGTTACACCATGCTCGCCGAGCCCAGTAGCGACACTGGCTACATCGGTCCCCACATAGACAGCCTCTAGTGTGCCGCCAAGTTCGCGGGCCTTTGTAACCATCTCAAGTGTCGCCGTTGTAGGCGCACCATTCTCACTCTCGGCAAAGATCCAAATCTTCATGTCTCTCGACTCCTTTTTTTATCCTGATCGCGCAAACTATGCGCTAGGAACAAATCGCGTGACACCCACGCGAGATACTTAGACGCTATGCGTCAGATGACCTTCAACTCTTCGAGGTAGGTGACGATGCGCTCAAAAGCAGTGCCGTCATCCTCCACCTTCTCGCCAGCCTGGCGAGCAGGTGCTGCATCAACAGAGACAATGCTCTGCCCGGCCGAGATCGAGTTGAGCCCAAGATCGGCTGCAGTTACTTGATCAAGTGGCTTCGACTTTGCAGCCATGATTCCCTTAAAAGATGGGTAGCGAGGCTCAACAACACCTGCTGTCACACTCACAACCGCAGGGAGCGATGCAGCGACTACGTCGTAGCCATTCTCCGTCTGACGTTGGATAGTGACCTTGCCATCGGCAATCTCAACATGCTTTGCGAATGTGAGTGATGGCCACCCGAGCAACTCTGCAACCTGTGCGGGGACTGTGCCGGTATAGCCATCAGAGGACTCGGTAGCAGCGAGAACAAGATCAACGCTACCTGCACGCTCAACTGCCTTCGCAATTACCTTCGAGGTTGTAAGCGCATCCGCTCCAGCGAGAGCATCATCGGAGATGAGGATGGCGCGTGCTGCGCCCATCGCAAGTGCCTGGCGAAGTCCGGAGACCTCACCATTAGGGGCCATCGAAACGAGGATGACCTCGCCTGAGCCAGCCTTATCGACTAGCTGCAGCGCCATCTCAACACCATATGAGTCGGACTCGTCCAGGATTGCCTTAGCGCCATCGCGCTTGAGACGATTATCAGAGGTCAGTTCCCCGGGTACCGCAGGATCGGGGATCTGCTTCACGCAGACAACGACATTCATAATTCTCATCCTTTACTTAGGTAATGAAGCCGGTGGGGCCAAGCCTCAAGAAGAAACTAACTAGTGCCTACTTCGTAGTGGAATAGTTACCGATTAGCGGGCTCTAAGTCGAAACGTGGAGCACCTCAGGCCCTGAACCCGGCTCGATGAGTATCTTCACGTGGTCTTCCGGGTCCCCGAGCAGGCGGAATGCCTCAGAGACGCCGTCGAACCCTACGGTCCCAGTGATTAGGGAGTCAACCACTACCTCGCCCTCAGCTATTGCTCGGAGAGTGGCTGCGAACTCGTCGCCGTCGTAGCAGTAGACGAACTGCATACTCAACTCTTTGACGATCGCCACAAAGGGGCGGAAAGTATCCGGGGGCATGCAGACCCCTGCGATTAGGAGACGCGCGCGACTCGGGGCCATCGAGACAACTGAGTCGATCATCCCCGGGGTGCCGACAGCCTCAAAGATAACAAGTTCTTTGGCGCCATCGACTCGGCGCCAAGCATCGGTGACTGCTTCATCTCGCGGGTCCACCGCTAAATCGGCACCTAACTCAAGCGCAAGTGCGCGGCGTTTAGCGGAGAAATCAGCTGCGACTATCGGCTCGATTCCTCGAAGACGAAGCCACGGAATCATCGCAAGCCCGATAGGACCGCAGCCAACTATGACTGCGGCATCACCCTGTTTAATTCCAGACTTATTAACAGCGTGTAGCGCGACGGCCATCGGCTCTGTGAGTGCAGCACGTCGATGGTCAAGACCGTTTGGAACCTTTAAACAGATTCCTCCAGTAAGCACCATTCTCTCTGCGTATCCACCCGGCGCGGCATTCGCGAACCCGAGGGGCACCAACCCGCTCGGCCTGAGTAAAAATGGCATCGATACGACAAGGTCCCCTGCGTCAAAACCAAAGGTCCCCGCTCCAGCATCAAGGACCTCTCCACAGAACTCGTGCCCGAGCACATACGGCAGCGCCGGGTCGAAACCTGTATCGGATCCAAGCGCCTCCCCTAGTGAGGCGACTTCATCTCCATGCGCAAGTGTGTGAATGTCCGAGCCACAGATTCCGCAGGCGCGTACCGCAACCAATATCTCTCCGGCCTCGGGCACCGGTTCTGCAAATTCACGAACATCCAGTCGACCATTATCGGCAACTACCGCACGCATAAATAACCCCTGATTTCCATTTAAGAATGATCACGCGAACTGTTACTGATCAAGAACCAAGCCACAGAGCTCAACCGAGGCCTAACTCTCGCACAAAGGCGCTCTCCCCGTGGCTCTATGCCCCAATCGCTCCCCTCTTGACCCCCGCCTTGACCCCGGGGCACCGCAGCGGTGATGCTAAAGCCATGTCAATTGATTTCTCACTCTCACCCGAGCTCGAAGCGATACGTATTCAGGTCCGCCAGTTCATCGACGAAGTAGTGCGACCCGCCGAGCAAGCCATTGATGAGAACGACCGTGAGTCCCTCATCGCCGGCATCATCAAGATGCGCACAGAGGCGAAGGCACGCAGCCTCTGGTTGCCTCAGATGCCCAAAGAGTGGGGCGGCATGGGCCTCACCCACGTTGAGCTTGCGATGGTCCAGGCTGAGGCCGCTAAGTCACGCTTTGGTCCATACGCACTCAACTGCCAGGCCCCCGACGAGGGCAACATGAACACCCTCCTGCATTGGGGCACTGATGCACAGAAAGAGAAGTACCTAAAACTTCTCTGCGACGGATACGGACGCTCGTGTTTTGCGATGACGGAGCCAGAGGTAGCGGGTTCGGACCCGACACTTATTCAAACTCGAGCGTATGAAGACGGTGATGAGTGGGTCATCAACGGACACAAGTGGTTTATTAGTGGAGCGAACCGCGCAAACTTTGCGATCCTTCTCTGCCGCACAGAGGACAACCCCGATCTGCCGCAGGCTGCAAATACAGCCTTCATCATCGACCTCCCCTCTGAGGGATGGAACGAAGTACGCGAGATTGAGACGATGCACGGCGGCACTGGGCACTCAGAGATTCTCATCGAAGACCTGCGGGTCCACAAAGATCAGATGCTCGGCGGACGCGGCCAAGGGCACCTCCTCGGTCAGTTCCGACTTGGCCCTGCTCGCCTCGCTCACTGCATGCGCTGGATCGCGCAGGCTGAGACCGCTCTCGACCTAATGGTTGAGCGCTCCCTCACGCGCTATTCACACGGTTCCTTCCTCGCGGAGAAGCAGGGCATCCAGTGGCTAATCGCAGACTCGGCCATTGAGCTCTACCAGTGCAAGCTCATGGTGCTCCACTCTGCATACAAGATCGACCGCAAAGAAGACTTCAAGTCTGAGGTCTCTATGACGAAGCACTTTGTAGCCAACTCCCTATGCCGCATCATCGATCGCGCAATTCAGGTCCACGGTGCGCTTGGCTACTCAAAAGACTCTCCGTTGGCCGATATGTACATGAATGCTCGCTGGGCACGCTTTGCAGATGGAGCCGACGAGATTCACATGATGCGCACCGCCGAGCGCACAATCGCTGCATTCCGAGATCACGGCACAACTCGAACTGCGACAGGAAACTTGCCGATCTAAAGCAGGGATTTAGCGTGAAACAAGCACCATTGATCGCTCTTCCACCTCAACCGGAGGCGACTCCATATCCAGGCGCCGACTGGCCAACCGCGGAGTTACCAAAAGGTGTCGAGATCGAGGCGCTCTTAAACGAGATGTTCGACCCTGAATCTGTATTTCACGAGACCTTTGGCGTTGTCATCGTCCATAAGGGAGAGGTCGTGGCGCAGCGCTATGCAAACCGGCTTCCCTCCTTTGCAGGAGACGGCGACGAGATCACTAACGAGACCCCTCTCCTCTCATGGTCGCTCGCTAAGTCGATGCTGCACGCAGTTATCGGGATGATCGTCTCAGATGGTCGTCTTGTGCTCGATGCCCCTGCACCAGTTGATGCATGGTCGAAGCCTGGCGACCCGAGGCAGAGCATCAGAACTGCAGATCTGCTTGCTATGCGAGACGGGCTCAAGTGGAGCGAGGTCTACAGCGTCGATGCTCCATCTGATGTGGTGGCGATGCTTTTCGGGGAGGGCCGAGACGATGTAGCCGGCTTCGCGGAGAAGAGCCCCGCCGAGGCGCCACCGAATTCGCGTTATGCATACTCAAGCGGAACATCCAACATTCTCTCTGCCATTGCCTCACATGCGCTCGCTCCAGAGACCCGCATCGACGAGTTCCTGCAGTCTCGACTCCTCGACCCAATCGGCATGTCGAGCGCTCGCGCAACCATTGACGAGGCCGGCACTTGGGTTGCCTCAACTTTTGTCTATGCGACTGCACTCGATTTCGCACGTTTTGGACTTCTCTACCTGCGCGATGGCGTCTGGGAAGGCAAGCGGATTCTGCCGGAGGGCTGGGTAGACCACGCACGAACTCCACTCTCTCGGGATGAAGCCAATGGCCATCTCTATGGGAACCATTGGTGGGTCACGGAGGATCCCTACGGCTCCTTCTGGGCGAACGGCCATGAAGGCCAGTCCATATTGGTATGCCCAGCGCTAGACCTTGTACTCGTGAGGATTGGGCGCACAGGAGATGAGGGATGTGCTCTATTACCGGCGTGGCGAGAGGCGATACTCGACGCATTCGCTGCGGCCGATTGATCTTCGCCACAGAGCACACCATTTGCTCTCATATCCGTAGACTGAGGCCATGACAACTGCTTTCTGGCCGACTCAAGAGCACTGGTCCGTCGCTATTCCACTCAATACTCCACACCCTCGACTCGATGCGCTCGCAGCCTCCGGCGTTGTGCAGCTCCGAGATGTGCCATTCGAGATAGATGAATCTGAGTACCTCTCTCTTGAGTACATGGATTGGAAGAGCGGTGGCGATACCAACTTCGCACCCATCGCCACCACCGATGGGCAATTGGATTGCCGAGGGTTCTGGTCAGCCGATGATGAGCACCCAGACAAGGATGCAATATTCACGAGTAACGCAGCACTCTGCCCCACACTTCGCGACTACGTCTCAGGGGTTGGTGCAAACTTTGGGCGCGTTCGCATAATAAAACTTGAGCCACAGGATCGCGAAGCGGCGATTCGCCAGTTACACCGCGACGACAACAATCGGTTCAATCCTGAGAGCGATGGTTGGGTCGTGAGGTCTTGGGTAGAACTCACCGACAACCCTGGCTCATACATGATCCTCATGGATAGCGGCGATGATGGACTGCCCGATCCGTCTACTGAGATGCGAGTGCCACTTCATCGAGGCTCTCGCTTTCTTGTCGATACTCAGCGGCTCTGGCATGTAGTTGTGCATCCCGGCAATGCGCCGCGGTACGCACTCATCACGTCATTTGAGAGTGGGCCAACCCTCGATCGATGGGTCTCCGCAGAGTCGGTCTGAGCAGAGCCACCCCCTGATTTCTGCTCATAAAAGTCTTCTGGAATCGAGTCAAGGCTCTTGCGGATTCCTCTATGCTCGAGAACTTAACTCGTCGGGCTTTAAAGGGGGAAGGTTGACAGGATTAACTGATAAGAGATTGGGCCTCGAATCTCACCAAACCGTTACGCCTCACGAACCTCTCGCATCTAAAGCCTTGGATAGGGAAGAGCCATTTGCCCTCGCTGATATTACGGACCCTGACAACGTGATCATCATTGAGATGAATGAATCTGCTGCGAGGGACGCAGAGCGCATTGGCGTGCAGATTGGTGACGCCATGAACGGCAAAGGCGCTACCAATGACGTCAACATGGACGGTCTCACCAAGTACCAGCAACTGGCTGCCGGTTTAATCTCTGGGTATAAAACCGAAGCAGTTTTTTTCGATAATAGAGATAAGCCAGTCCTCTTTTCAGTAATTGCGCGCGCCACAAGTGGACCTGGGATTTCACCACGAAAGTTCATGAGAGTCACATGGAGCGAGCAGGAAATACTTCTTCAGAACCCGCATAGTGAACCCTCCGATGTCATTGAACTTGCACATGCTCTCACCACAGGATCTCTTGCAGATGCCGCTATTGGGGCAGCGTTAATTGATTCTTCATCGAAACGATATGTTGCTTTGAACCATGCATACGCCGAACTAATTGGCTTCGAGCGTGCAGACCTAATCGGAGCACCAATCTCGCTGGGGCTTCAAGAAGACTTTGGAATCAGAGACTCAATGACTCGAGCAGGCGATATTCTCGCCGGAGATATTGACTCATTTACAATTACAACTTTGGTACCAGAGGACCCTTTAATCGAACGAACCATCACAATCGGTGCTGCCGAACGAAGGGTCTCCAAGCGTAGGTATTTAGTTGCGTACGTAACCGACTCCCCAATCGAATCTGAATTTAGTTGGAGAGATCAAAACCTCTCACTCCGTTCGCTGATGGCTACCGATATCCCAGAAAACATCTATACATATGCATTAATTGATCATGATTGGAGGCTGCAGTTCATCGTCCCTGAGCCTGAGAAATTAGTTGAGAGTGATGTAAATCTTCTTGGATTCTCTGTGCTGCCTAATATTCACCCATCAGATCTAGCTGCATTTCTGCTCGTAGGTGAGAATGTGCGTAGCGGTGAATCTGCGAAGAGCACTATCCATCTTCGTTATCGCGCACCTGACGCGCAGGGTGGTTACTTCTCCGTCGAAGCCACTCTTGATCGCCCTATGGGGATGCCTTCAGGCTGGCTAAGCATTACTAGTCGGGTCTCTATTTCATCCGCTAATGAGGATGGATTCGAGGAGCGTCTCGAAGCGATTACCCAAGCCGCTATAGAGGAAGAGCCGAGAGAGAAGTTTGTAGGTAGCCCAATCAATGCGCCAGGAATTCAAAGATTGGTTGATGCATATCGACTCACAGAGCGCGAGCGCCAAATAATTGGGCTCCTCTCAGATGGCTACCGAGTGCAGACGATGTCGCGAACCCTCCATCTCTCAAATGGAACGATACGCAACTATCTCTCTGCGATTTTTCATAAGGTTGGAGTACGAAGCCAGACAGAGTTGATGGAACTCATTCTTGCGAACCAAATCGGCAATCTCTAGGGCTGGTTTGCTCTCAATTCCGATCCAAGTTTGACGCCGAGGCTTGAACCGCTAAGAATCGGTACTTATGCGCTTCGGAGTATTCATCGCCCCCTTCCACCCTGTTGGCCAGAATCCGACGCTTGCTCTAGAGCGTGACCTCGACCTAGTCGTGCACCTCGATCGCCTCGGCTACGAGGAGGCTTGGATTGGTGAGCACCACAGCGGCGGGTACGAGATAATTGCGTCACCAGAGGTCTTCATCGCAGTGGCGGCCGAACGCACCAAACACATACGTCTCGGCACCGGCGTAGCGAGCCTTCCATATCATCACCCGCTTCTACTTGCTGACCGCATGGTGTTACTCGATCACCTAACACGCGGGCGCGTGATGCTCGGCGTAGGCCCGGGGCAGTTGACCTCCGATGCGCACATGCTTGGCATACCTTCAGACACCCAACGCCCGCGCATGGAGGAGAGCCTCGATGCGATCATGGCGCTTCTTCGAGGCGAGCGCGTCACTATGAAAACAGATGGCTTCATCCTTGAGGATGCACACCTCCAGCTCTCCTCGTACTCGCAGCCACATCTTGAGGTTGCAGTAGCGGCGTCCTTCTCGCCGACCGGTCCGCGTAGCGCAGGGAAGCACGGCATTGGGATGATCTCGATAGCGGCGACTGCACGCCAAGGCATGGACATGCTTAGCCACCACTACGACGTCTGGGATGAGATCGCAACGGAGAACGGGCATACCGTGGATCGATCTTCGTGGAGACTCGTAGGCCCAATGCATATTGCAGAGACGCGCGAGCAGGCCGAGCGAGATGTCGAGTTCGGCATTGAGGATTTCTCAAAATACTTCAGTCACGTACTCCCTGGCGGTCCGGTATCTGGAGAGACTGTCGAGGAGATTCTGGAGAACAATCGCAGCAGCGGCTTTGCGGTGATTGGCTCTCCAGAGGATGCAATTGCACGGATTCAAGAGTTGCTCGATGCCTCCAACGGCGGGTTTGGGGCATTTCTATTCCTCGACCACAACTGGGCAAACCCTGCCGCTAAACATCGCTCATATGAACTCTTCGCTCAGTACGTCATGCCTCACTTCCAAGGGCAGATCTCATCCCCGGCAGAGTCGCATCGATGGCTCACTGAGAGCGGCGGCGAGTTTGTTAACCGTGCAGTGCAGGCAATCTCGAAGGCCACCACAGACCACGCCGAGGAGCGCAGAGCACTCGACCTGCAGGGCGACTCTGAGAAATAACGCATCGCATTTGATACAACGTAGCGTCTCGAGCCGTGGCCTCCTCTGCCAAATCTCTAGGCTCCGTTACGTATGAGTAACCCGACTCCAATCTCACATTTACTAATCCGCTCCGGCGAACCAACGCTCGCAGTACACGACTGGGGCGGCACCGGCTCACCGACGTTGCTATGCCACCCGACCGGTTTCCACGGCATGGTCTGGGCACCAGTTGCAGCGATTCTTGTAGAGGCCGGACGGCGTGTTTTTAGCCTTGATTTCCGCGGCCACGGAGACAGCGAGGAGACCCCGGGAGGCACATATCACTGGGAGGGTTTTGCTGACGACGTACTCGCAGTGTCGCACCATCTCCAGATTGTCGGCGATCCAAATCTGCTTGCCGTCGGACACTCCAAGGGTGCAGCGGCAATTCTCCTTGCGGAGGAGCGCGAGCCTGGCACCTTCGCCCGGATTTTCTGTTACGAACCGATTGTCTTTGAGGGCTCAGAACTTGGGCTCGACTCCGTTGCCTTCTCAGAGTCGACACGAGCAATCGATCCGCTCGATAACCCAATGTCGCGAAGTGCGATGCGGCGCAGGCGCATCTGGGACTCACGCGATCAGGCATATGACACCTACGCCAGCAAACCCCCTCTCTCGTCTCTCCACCCAGATGCGCTACGCGCGTATGTAGACCACGGATTAAGGGACGTGCCCGGCGGCGGCGTTGAACTCAAGTGTCACCCCGACCACGAGGCATCCGTGTACGCGATGGGGGTCATGAACGGTCTCTGGCCGCTGCTTCCAAGTATCAAGGCGCCGACAGTTATTGCATGCGGCGAGAGCTCTGACACGATTACCCCTGCATATGCAAATGCAATCGCGCGGCGCATGCCAAATGCCGAGCTCCTTACAATGCCGGGCCTAGGACACTTCGGCCCGATGCAGGATCCAGACGCTATAGCAGCAGCAATCCTTCTCTTCGCAGGCAACTAACTACTTAAAACCATCAATCACGCTTCTCCAGCCCTCTGGGTCGGAGCGGTATGGAGCGTAGAAAGAGATGCGGTCTAGTAAGTCGCCGTAGCGCGCGAGCATCAGGCGCGGAATGTCGTCGGGCTCGCCAACAACTGCGAAGGCGTCGAGCATCTCATCATCGATTAGGGAGCCCATCTCTACCCACTCGCCCAGTTTTGAGAGTCGGTTGAGCTCTGGCTGTAGATCCCCCCAACCATGGAGTTCGAGGACCCCCCGATACGCGGGTGTGGATCCATAGAACGCGATCTGCTGGCAAGTACCAGCGCGCGCTTGAGCCATCTCTTCCTCGGTGGTCCCCGTAACTACAAACATCGGGCCTGATAACTCAAACTCCGAACGACTCTTACCGCTCTTCTCCCAACCGCGCGCGAGCGCCGGCATTGTCACCTCGCGCATATAACGCTCAGTTGTAAAACCGTGGACAATTACTCCATCGGCGACCTCCCCAGCAACCTCGGTCATACGCTCACCCACGGCTGCAAGAAATACACGCGGGTTCCCGTGCGGGTTACGGCCCGGGTTGAAGAAAGGAGTCATAAGCGTGTGCCTATAAAACTCCCCCTCAAACTGAAGCGGTATGTCTTCGTTCCAGCATGCCCAGATCGCGCGCATTGCAAGGATCAACTCACGCATTCGTGCTGCAGGATGAGACCATGGCATCGAGAAACGCTTCTCGATGTGTGGTTTGATCTGGCTACCGAGCCCGAGCATGAAACGCCCACCCGAGAAGGCTTGTAGGTCCCATCCAATGTTGGCAAGGTTCATCGGATTGCGCGCGAATGCCACTGCAATACCGGTCCCGAGCTCGAGAGTGGTTGTGTGCTCTGCTCCAATTAGCAAGGGAAAGAATGGGTCATGAGCCGTCTCGGCTGTCCACGCCCCCGCATAACCAACCTCTTCTAGAGAACGAGCCGCTGCGGGCACATCCTTAAGGATTGGTGTGAGTCCTCCGTCTACCTTCATTGATCCCCCTAAATAGTTGCCCTACAGAGTTTGTCGACCCTGCTTATCGTCTCAGAGGAGGTTAGCCCCCTAAGGATTCTCGCGACATTCGAAGCATGCGTCCCAGTGTGTGGGTACCCTCCCCCTATGACAACGACATCCCCAGCTGCGCCCATACCTGTTCAGGCCCCTAAATCAATCTCGCCGAGCAGCATTAGTCAGTTTCAGTCCTGCCCTCTGGCTTTTCGATTCTCTTATGTCGACAGGCTTCCCCAGGAGCCATCGCCAGCCGCCAGCAAGGGAACCCTCGTGCATCTCGCTCTCGAGCACTTGATGATGCGCGCACCCGACCAACGCAGTATCACTAACGCTCTTGCAGACCTTGCAACTGCGCGCACTGAACTCGCAGATGATCCAGACTTCACAGGGCTCAACCTCACCGAAGAGCAGTGGGGCTCGTTCTACGAAGAGGCCGAGCGACTCGTCTACAAATACTTCGAACTAGAGGATCCATCGAGCATTCGCCCAATCGGCCTCGAGCTCAGACTGCAAGCAAATATCGGTAGAGCAACAGTTCGCGGAGTCATCGACCGTCTGGAACTAAACGACGATGACGAGTTAATAATCAGTGACTATAAGACCGGTAAAGCCCCTGGACCTCGCTACCAAGATCAGCGCCTCGCTGGAGTAAATCTCTATGCGTTGATGGTTGAGGAGGCGCTCGGAAAACGCCCCGTAAAAGTCCAGTTGCTCTACTTGGCTGATCCAGTAGCGATTGTTGCCACCACCTCCGACCAGCAGTCGCGCGGTGTTGCGAGCAAGACCCAAGCGGTATGGGATGCCATTGGCGATGCATGTACCAAGGTCGATTTTCGGACCAAGCCAGGCCCTCTCTGCAACTGGTGCTCCTTCAAACCCTTCTGCCCAGAGTTCGGCGGCAACCCACAGGACGCCATCGACCTACTCAACTCCTCCAAATAGAGACATCCCTTAAAATAGAGACAGCGCTTGCTACTAGGCGGTTCTCTCCTTGGCTGGACGAGACTCGATCTCGCCCGCGTAGGCTGTGCTGGCTGTGAAGTTCCCGAGCAATCTCCCAACTCCCTCAGATATTCCTGCGGTTAGCTCACTCGACGACGCCATTGACGCGTGGTGCCGCGACCATCGCCACCCAGTAGCGGATAAGTTTTTCTACGGCGTCTCAAGTGCGGCAGACCACTCTCTCCTCTGGAACGTCCTCGTCGCAGCGCGTGGAGTTCGCAGAGGAGAGCCCTCAATGATTCTGCGCGGCGCTGCAGTCTTCGGCATTGAGTCTGCATTAACAAACGGTGCGCTCAAATCACTCTTCAATCGTGAGCGCCCCGAGGTTGAGTCCGATGAAGCATTGCCGATGGGTATGCGGCGTCCGGTTACATCGTCATTTCCTTCTGGCCACGCGACAGCAGCATTTACTGCAGCGGCTCTCCTCTCTAAAGACTCGAAGCACCCTGCACTCTGGTATGGAATCGCTGGAGTCGTTGCAGGGAGCAGGGTCTACACGCGAATGCACCACGCCTCTGATGTATTGGCTGGGGCAGCACTAGGCGCACTCTTCGGGGCCATCGCTATCAGGGTTCTCCCTCTCTCCGGTAAACGCCGCTGATCCCCTACCACTTGAGAAATAAGTAGATACACCTAAATAGATAACTAGGAGCCAAGAATGACCCGTAAATTCTCTGTTGCATTTGATTACAGATGCCCCTTTGCTTATAACGCTCACGCAGCAATAGTCGCAGCCCTACGCGAAGGCGTAGATATTGATGTGGCCTTCGCTCCATTCTCGTTAGATCAAAACCATGTTGAGGAAGGCGATGTCGATATCTGGGATCGCCCGGCTACCGAACGAGGCACAGGGACCATGGCACTACTCTTCGGGATCGCAGTGCGCGATAACTTCCCAGATCAATTCCTAGATTTTCATATGGAGGCCTTCGCTGCACGCCACGTACATTCTCTAGCGATTCGCGATGAGGCTGTGATGCGCAACGTATGTACTTTGGTGGGTCTAGATCCAGAGCGTGTCGCCGAGTTAGCGCTCGGGGATACGACACTGGAGACCCTCAAGACGGAGCACACCGCACTTGTCTCCGATTACGAGGTATTCGGGGTCCCGACATTTATCGTGAATGGGACGGCGACCTTCATCAGGTTCATGGATCGCGGAAATGTCGCCGACCTGCTCAAGGCATTGGACCTCCTTGAGTGGAGCAACCTCAACGAGTTCAAGAGAACGAAGATAGACCGCTAACCCCTATTTATCGGTCTAATCGCTATTTAAATGACTTAGGTCCTTGCAACTCACGGCGCCAGCAGGCAATCTTTGGGAGTGGGACGGATGACGGCGACAGAAGCAATCATGTGGGCGGTTGAGAGAGACCCAGCCCTTAGGTCCGACTTCTGCAACCTCACCATCTTGGAGAGCGCCCCTGACATGGAGCGACTGCGCTTAAAGATGCAGCGAGCGATCACGCTCATTCCCCACCTAGGCGAGCGAGTTGTCCCATCCCCACTGCGCATTGCGCCTCCGGTCTGGAGTGCAGACTCAGGTATAGATCTTGATTACCACCTCCGTAGCGTCACACTTGATCAGCCTTCAAGCATGCGCTCCCTTCTTGACCTCGCCTCTGCACTCTGTGAAGAGCCCTTCGATATATCTCGCCCACTATGGGAGTTCACCGTCATCAAGGGCTTGCCCGAGGGGCGCGCTGCATTACTGCAGAAAGTGCATCACACCATTACAGATGGAGTTGGCGGCCTTCGCCTCTCTCTCAGCATTGTGGATCGCGACCCTCATCCTGAGAGCGACCATGAGGTGCAAGCAATCGCAGAGGCTGCCGCAGCGCGCCAACGCGATGAACGACAACTCGACCCTGTCAACAGAACCAACGCTTTCGAGACTGCGGTTAGTGCGCTGGCTTATCGAACGCGCAGAAATACCCAGATCGCAAGAACCGCAATCGGAGGGGGTATCTCTCTTGCACTCCACCCACAGCGCGCCCCCAAGGCAATAAGTGGCTCAATCAAAATGCTCTCATCGCTGCGTAGACAGGTCTTCGTCACAGACTCCGCACACTCTGACCTTCTCAGTCCACGCTCCCTCGAGCGCCGATTCGATCTATTTACATTCTCGCTTGAGGATGCAGCAGCAACAGCTCATGCATTAGACGGCCATGTAAACGATGTATTCGTCACTGGAGTCTCCGGAGCGCTAGGCAGGTACCACGAGGCCATGGGTCAGCCTGTCTCAGAACTACGCATGGCGATGCCGGTAAGCACACGAGGACAGAACGACACATCTGCAAATCACTTTGTACCGACACGCGTGCTTGTCCCAACCGGGCCGAAGGATCCAACACAGAGGTTTGTTGCGACTCGCGAAAGCCTCAGGCACCTGCGCGGGGAACGCGCTCTAGAGGCAGCAGAGTCGCTAGCAGATGTGATTTCAAGCCTCCCGACTTCTCTGCTTGTAGCGGCTACCCACACGCAGACGCGCACAATTGATTTCGCAACCTCTAATCTCCGAGGGAGCGCTATCGACCTCTGGATATCTGGTGCGCGCATCGAGGCGAACTTCCCGATCGGGCCGCGAGGCGGATGCGCAGTCAACTTCACCACCCTCTCCTACTGCGGAGTCATGCACGTTGGGGTCAACTCAGACCCCGCCTCGGTAACAGACCCAGAGGCGCTAATAGAGTGCTTGAGAGAGTCCTTCACCGACCTACTAGCAATCGGTCGAGGCGAGTAACTACAACCTCGGTAAACGGCTGCGAACTATCGGCGTTTACGACTCGGGCTCTGCGCCTTTACGGCCATAAAAAATTCTTCCCGCCCTGGATCCCGCCATGTGCGGTGGATACACGGAGACTCAACATCAATCACATAAATGTGCAGAGTTGAGGCGTCATCAGCGAAACCGATTATCTCTGAGACACGTGGATGCTCGACGAAGCTGCTCAAGAGTTCAGAGAGTGCTCCACTAGCGATCACTCGGCTTCGGCACTCGGTACACGAGGAGGTAGTCGCCGCCTCAAGCCCCTCTGCGAGTTGAAAAAGGCTAAGCGCATCATCGTGATTAATCTCGAGTCGCCTCCCATCGTTATCAATGATGCAGAGCGCAGGGGCGGTCACATCCCTAACCCTAACGAAGCTATCCCCCATTCTCGCTATGAACTCCGGAGATTTAAGGGGCAGAGCCACAAAATTGCTTAATTAGGTGCGTGATTCAAGATTCAGATCAAGAGTACGGTTTGGGGATGGCCAGCAATGAAGGCATATCCGAGAGCACCGAGCACTCCAATTGGCGGATCCCTACTCCAGGGTATGGAGCCATCTTTGTAATTATCGTCCTCGCACTTACCGCCCTTCTCTCTTCTTGCTACGGAGCAGATAAAAATCCAAGACTGAGCATCAGTGCACCAGGCTCGGCAAAGGCGAGCAGCGAATCACTTCTTTATCCGGCAAGAGAGACTCGCTGGACTTCAGACTCCGCTCTCCCTGGACTCGGTTCGCCTGGCGAGGTTTATCAAGTAGTTCCTTTCGAATCAGGGAAGGATTCTGCAACCAACGCACTGAAGAGTTTTGCGGAGCATTTTGGTAGCACTGGAGCATTGAAGAAAATAGATTGCTCATCTTCCATAGAGGTTTCTCACGCTCCGCTAACCGCTGGAGATACCCTCACCGGATTGGCGACCCTCTCTTGCCAAGGTGACGGTAGCGAGAGCGGCACACTCACGACGCTCTCTTACACGCGGAATCAAGATCCTCAATTTTCGGAGGGTTCATCAAGTTCTTCAGGACCATCCTCAAGTTCGCAAGGCCCTGAGATTAGTAATCCAAATGACGCTTTATCCCGTGCCACCACAAATACAGTCGCTCCAGACTTGATTGATAGCACTCCTAAAGATATTCCTCGTGGTGATGCTCTAATAAAAATTGCACGTGATGTGCTGAGCTCCACGGGTATCAATTCATCTGATTGGCTCTCGTCTGTCAACGATGCAAGCATGATGTCAACCAGCGTTTCGTGCGAGCAATCCGCTATCTGCGAGCCGCAAGAATCGACTCTGTACTCGCGTCAAGTGGTATTGACCCCGCTAGTTAATTCATTACCAGTACACGAGCTTGATTGGTATGTGGAGGTAGGCGATCAAGGTCTTGTACTCAGCGCCTATGGAGCATGGGTCAAGGCCGAGAAACTTGGCGAGTACTCAAGACGCGGTACCGAGCGTGCATTTACGGCATTGCAAGCAGGAGAAATAGGTTTAGGTTTTGGTGTGACGCCGATGCAGGCCTTGGCAAGTACAAGTGGTGGCGAATCTTCAGCCAACACCGGCCTGCCTGAGATGCCTATTCAGGACGGGTCTCTTATAGAACCAAGAGTTGTAACGATTAATCGCGTTGAGTCCGGTTACTCAGTGCAATTTGGCACCATTAATGGTGAGGCCGCTTCGCTACTTGTGCCTACCTACACATTCTTTGGTGTTGATACCGAGGGCATAGATGCTGAGGCCACCCTTAATGCACTTGACCCATCACTCTTCGCCCCACTCGAACCCACACCCGGGATTGACCCCGGCGTGCCCGACCCAAAGCAGATCCCGCCTATTGAGCCTCAGACAGCACCTCTAGATACTGAGCCTGCGCCAATACCTAATCAAGTACCACCCCAGAAGTAATCCTCGCTTTGGGTAACCTGCCCAAGTATGCGATGTGTGATCTCTCTAGGCGATGGAACTATCTCAATCGGCGAGCGCCCCTCGCCTCATCCCGGCCCTGGTGAAGTCAGGGTTCGCGTCCACGCCGCTGGGCTCAACCGCGCCGACCTTCTACAGCGCGCAGGCTTCTACCCCGCTCCCCCCGGAGTGCCTGCAGATATTCCAGGCCTTGAGTTTGCAGGCGAGGTACTCGAGTTAGGTGAGGGCGTTATAAGCCCTGCAATTGGCGAACGAGTCTTTGGAATTACAGCAGGCGGTGCGCAGGCAGAGGAGATAGTGGTTGCTAGTACTCACTGCGCAGTCGTCCCCGAATCGCTTGACCTTGTATCTGCCGGTGGAGTGCCAGAGGTTTTCCTAACAGCCCACGATGCCCTCCGCACACAGGCTCAGCTCTTATCGGGAGAGCGCGTACTCGTACACGCTGTTGGCTCCGGAGTTGGCACCGCGGTGGTGCAGCTGGCGAGAGCATGGGGTTGCGCAACGACCGGAACAGCCCGCACCCCTGAGAAACTTGCACGCGCTCAAGCACTCGGTCTCGATAACGCGATACTTGCACCGCGCGAGATCGAACCACTTGCCTTCTCAGCCCAGATCACGGAGGCCGCCGGAGGTCCTATCAACGTAACTGCAGATTTGGTCGGCGGCGCATACGTAACCGCAGATGTGCTTGCTAGCGCAGAGGGCGGGCGCGTTGTGCTAATTGGAACCCTCGCAGGAGGGCGCTGTGAGTTACCGATACTCGCAGTAATGAGTAAACGCTTGAGACTCTTTGGGACCGTACTGCGCCCTCGAAGCCAAGACGAAAAAAGCGCGGCAACCGCAGCCTTTGTAGCCGAGGTTGTGCCTCTGCTCGCCTCCGGTGCTATCGCCCCCGTAATAGAGACCGTGCTCCCACTATCCGATGCAGAGCAGGCGTACGAACTCCTAGCCTCGGATACCACCTTTGGCAAGGTAATCCTCGACTGCCGCTGATGCTCAAGGACAGGGGCGAGTACCATCGCAGCCGCAGCACAATCGATGCGCCCACAAACCGAAATAGCTCACAACACTCCCACTTAACACCCCGACCCCATAACTAGGAGAGACCATGACCAACCTTGCAGATAACGATGTAGTAATTGTCGAGGCAGTTCGCTCACCTCTAGGGCGCCGCAATGGCGGCCTCTCCACGGTTCACCCGACCGAGCTCCTAGGCGCAGTACAGGCAGAGGCCGTTCGCCGTAGCGGTATGGACCCAGCGCTAATCGGACAGGTCATAGGTGGCTGTGTCAGCCAGATAGGTGAGCAGACCTTCAACATCGCTCGCTCCGCTTGGTTAACAGCCGGCCTCCCACTTGAGGTCGCAGCTAGCACGGTAGATGCGCAGTGCGGGTCTTCACAGCAGGCATCGAATATGGCTATTGCCATGGTCAAGGCAGGAGTAATTGACTCGGCCATGTCCTGCGGAGTTGAGAGCATGTCGCGTATTCCTTTGGGCGCAGCCGTGCGCGGCGATTTTGGTCGCCCGATTACAAAGGCATACTTCGCACAGTACGAATACACAACACAGTTCGAGGGCGCAGAGCGCATTGCTGACCAGTGGGGAATCACACGCGGCGACTGCGATGCATTTGGCCTTCAGTCCCAGCAGCGTGCAGCACGTGCGTGGGCAGAGGGGCGCTTCGAGCGAGAGGTGCACCCAATCCAGGCGCCTGAGCGTGGCGAAGACGGCGCTGCGGGAGAGACCCTGCAGACGATCTCTCGAGATGAAGGGCTTAGAGAGACTTCACTAGAGAAGCTCGCAACGCTCAAGCCTGTTGGTCGCGAGAATGGTGTTCACACTGCCGGAACATCATCACAAATTACAGACGGAGCGGCTGCGCTTATCGTCATGACAGCAAAGCGTGCAGCAGAACTCGGTCTAACTCCACGGGCGCGAATCGTTGACCAATGCCTAGTTGGTGTTGACCCCGTGCTCATGCTCACCGGACCCATTGAGGCCACGCAGCGACTATTCGACCGCACTGGGCTCTCGATGAACGACATCGACACAATCGAGATCAACGAGGCTTTTGCATCTGTCGTCTTGGCCTTTGATCGCGCGCACCGCCCCGATATGGAGAAGGTCAACCCCAACGGCGGCGCTATTGCACTTGGCCACCCAGTTGGAGCAACAGGAGCACGCCTAATCACCTCAGCACTCCACGAGCTTGAGCGCACCGACGGAACCTTTGGGCTCATAACGATGTGCTGCGGCGGCGGGCTAGGTACCGGAACCATCATCGAGCGCATCTAAACGGCCTCCGGCTATCCCTCGGTCGCTACGCTATTGGCGTGACAACTCTTGCTGAGCGCCTCGGGTATGCAGAAGACACGCGCCTCCTGATCATTAACTGTGACGACCTAGGTTCAACGCGCGCAGCCAACGTAGGTATTTACGAGTCATTGCGCGAAGGGCTCGCCACTAGTGCAACATTGATGGTGCCTTGCCCATGGGCACGCGATGCCGCCGCCGAGTACCGCGGAGAAGATGTAGGCGTTCATCTCACGCTCAATAGCGAGTGGGAGAATTACCGGTGGGGGCCCATCACTCGCTCCCCCAGCCTCCTAGACGGCGACGGCGGATTCCCTAGAACCCTTGCCGACCTCTGGGATCATGCCGATCTTGATGAAGTTCGCAAAGAATGTCGCGCACAGATCGAACGCGCTATCTACTGGGGATTCGATGTAAGCCATCTCGACTCCCATATGGGTTCCGTACAACTTCGACCAGAGTTCTTCGATGTTTATCTTGAGATGGCCGCAGAGTTTGCGCTCCCGCTTCGAATGGGTGGAGCAGCGGGAGAGGCTCAGGTTGGATTTCCATATCGCAGGCTCGCGACCGAAGAGGGAATTATATTTAGCGACCACTTCTTGTACACCCGAGTCGGCAGCCGCGGAGACATTGAGCGCATGCTCGCAGATATGCGCCCAGGAGTAACCGAGATCTACTTCCACCCAGCGGTAGAGACCGACGAGTTGCGCGCATCCCACCCAGACTGGAGCGGACGCGTTAGAGACCATGAGGCGTTATGCGCCAACGAGGCGTTTCGCCAACTTGTAAGCAGTTCTGGAGCGACGCTTATTGGTTTCAAAGAACTCCGAGAGGTACAGCGAGCGGGCTAAAGGCTCCGCCTTAACAAGCGGCTCTCCCACCGCAGAGCCGTCCTATCGCAGACCGGCGAATAGATCCTCTTCAGGCTCGCCTTGTGCCACTCCGTTATCAACCAACGACTCTGCTAGCGCGAACTCTTCCCAAGGGAATACTTCGCGAACGACCTCATCAGGGAGACGCATCCAGAATCCCTCAGGATCAACCTGAGTCCGGTGCGCCAGTAGAGCTTTGCGTCGAGCATGTAGAAAATCAGAGACATCTATTAGTGCTGTAAATCTCGCATCTGCTCGCTCTGAGAATCCGGCTGCGAACCACTGCTCATATGGGCTCTCCTCGCCACGCGCTAAGAAAGCATCGTGGAGGGCCTTAACCCTGCGATGGGACCAGCCGGTGTAATACATCTTGCTTGGCTGCCACGGCTCCCCCGCATCTGGATAGGCCGCAGGGTCGCCCGCTGCTTTGAAGGCAGGGCCGGAGATCTCATGCACCTGTACGTGGTCTGGGTGCGGATAGAAAGCTTTATCGTCTCCGTAGGTGACGATTACCTGGGGTCGCTCGCTACGGATTATGCGGACTAAGCGCTCGACCGCCTCCTCGAATGGAGCATTCGCAAAATTATCCGAGCGTGCATTTGCTTCACTATCGAGCATCCCGGAGTCCCGATACCCAAGGAGATAAATCTTCTCGTATCCAATTGCCTCCGCGCTCGCCTCTAACTCACGCATGCGAACCCCGAATAAATCAGCTCGCACTTCGGGGGTATCCATAGCGGGGTTGAGGATGTCGCCCTCCTCGCCGCCGGTGCAGCAGACCAATACATTTCGAATACCCTCAGCGTTATACCGAGCAGAGGTACCGGCACCCTTCGATGCTTCGTCATCTGGGTGTGCATGTATCGCTAAAAGGCATAGCCGCGGCGCAGTCAAAGGAGTCCTAACTCTTTATTCGGATTGAGCGCAACGAAGTCTCTGCCTCGACTCAGACAGAGCGAGGTACATCTTTCCATGGGATAGAGCGCGAAGGGTCAGGCTCTTTTGGTAACCCAAGTACGCGTTCTCCAAGAATATTTCTCATGATGTCCGACGTGCCACCCTCAATCGTGTTGGCCTGTGCACGGAGGAATCCAGATGCGATTGCGCTGTCGTCATCTGCAGCAGCCCCTACACGCCCTATCCGCTCAACACGTGAGAGGTTCTTACCCTCCCACGCAATTGCGCTCGGTCCCTCAAGATCAAGCGCAACATTCTGCAGACGCTTGTTGAACTCAGCCTGCTGAAGTTTTGTGATTGAACCCTCTGGTCCCGCCTCGGAGCCTGACTTGCGCTTACCGGCTGCACGTTGGTTGCTGATGCGAATCAACGTGCTCTCGATATAGAGCTGCGCAATCGATTGGCGCACTAGTGGATTAGTTACACCCTTGTGGCGCTCAATTAGTTTCGCTATTGGGCTACCACCTACAGCATCTCCACCAACAGAACCTGCCCCTGAGAGCGAGACGCGCTCGTTCATTAGGGTTGTAATAGCGGCTTTCCAGCCATCGCCCTCGCGTCCGAGGCGCCACGAGTCCTGCACGCGAGCGTCATTGAAGAAGACCTCGTTGAACTCTGCATCACCCGTAATCTGCACTAACGGGCGAACATCTACGCCCTCCTGCTCCATATCGACGACGAAGTATGTGAGACCGGCATGCTTAGGAGCATCTGGATCAGTACGCGCTACGAGCATCCCCCAACGCGCAACATGGGCAAGAGTGGTCCAGACCTTCTGGCCGTTTACTACCCACTCGTCTCCATCGCGAACAGCCCGTGTAGCTAGACCTGCAACATCAGACCCAGCCCCAGGCTCGCTGAATAGCTGGCACCAAATCTCTTGATTGCAGGCCATTGGCTTAAGGAGTCTGTGCTTCATCTCCTCGGAACCCCACGCCATAAGCGTTGGGCCACCCATTCCAATTCCGATGATGTTATAAGGGCGCGCAACTTTGTAATGGTTGAGGACATCGTTCACGGCCTTGGCCTGTGTGGGATTGAGCGACATACCTGCGCCGTACTCGGCAGGCCATGTAGGGGTGGCATAGCCATCCTCACCTAAGCGTATGCACCACTCGGAGTAATCCTGAGCACTACGAAGACGAGCAACCTCGGCGTCGTCTCGCGAATCGACAGCGTCCATCCAGCCATCTGGGAGATTGATCTTCAACCATGCGAGAGTCTGATCCCGAAGTTGGTCGTTGCTTAGTGCGCTGGCGTCTGTTGACATTGAGTTCCCTCTCGGAGTTGTGGAGTCGCAGGTAATTGAAGAGTAGGTACTTGAAGAGTGATTTCGAACCGCTGAGTAGATTACCCGGCTGCGACGCGTCGGAACATTCTTCAGGCGATCATCCGCTGCTCTGGAGTCATCCCCCCGCCCCCAGAACCCTCTCTCCTGCTCCTCCGCGCAGATTTCTAGGCCCCGACTCTGTAACCTGCGGGGCGACGTATGACAAACGAGCCCAACCCCGACCGCACCCCAAACCCTCCCGTGGCGCCAGACGCTGACTCAACCTCAGCCACCCCTCGCTCCCACTCTGCCGAGGCAAGGGCAAGACGCGCCCGCTCACAGGCTCGCTCTGCTCGGCGTTCAGGGCACTCAGACGCAGAACGCGCTTGGCTCCTCGTAGGCATCCTCTGCATTGCCTTGGTAATAGTCGCGACCTCGGCATTCGAGCGACTTACTCATCAAGGCGAGGCCCTCCCTGGTGTCTCGCTCGCGGGACAAGACGTAAGCGGGAAGAGCACTCCAGAGTTACTAGACACCGCGCGCATACTCATAGCGCAGCGCAGCGCTACAGGGTTCGCTGCCATCGCCGGCAAGAATGAACTCACTGCATCGCCCGCCGCTCTTGGGGCAACCTACGATCCCGAGGCGGCCGTAAGCGCATCGCGAGAAGCTGGTCGATCAAATCCGATCGGAGCGATTCTCGGCACTTTCATGCGACGTGGCCACACCAAGAATATTTCGCTTCCAGTATCGATTGATAATGCGATGCTTGCAGGAGTTCTTGACGGGTGGCAGCGCTCTATCGGGGATGGCTTAGTTGATGGGTCGTTAATCTTCAAAGGCACTGAAGTAATCGAGGTAACTCCAAAAAGCGGAACCAGCATCGTTCGCCCTGAGGCTGATGATGCGATGCGCGAGGCGATCATTAATGGAGATACAAGGTTGGTTCGACTCCCTGTCGGAGAGACTGAGCCCGTAATAAACGAAGCAGCAACACGTCGAGCCGCTCGTAAAGCCCGTGCACTACTCGCCTCGCCGGTAACCCTCACGATACGTGATTCAACTTTAAAACTAGATCCATCGAGTGTTGCTTCTGCACTAACAGTGCGCCCCAGCGGCCGGGAGCTTCAACTTGTTGTCGACCCACAGGCTCTGCGAACCTCGATCGCGCAATCTCTCGTGCCGCTAGAGACCCCGCCCAAAGAAGCAACTTTCGCAGTCGAGGGGAGCAAGGTAAAGGTAATCCCGTCAGCAACCGGAACCGTCGTTGACCTAGTGCCAGCAGCCAAGGCGATGTCGGGCGGCTCCCACAACGTTGATGCTCCAGTCGGCGAGGTAGCTCCAGCACACGACACTGCGTGGGCCGAGGGGCTCCACATCAACGGGTTGGTATCCACATACACAACTAACCACCCATGCTGCATGGCGCGAGTCACCAATATCCATACCGGCGCCGCTGCATTAAATGGTGCCATCGTCGAGCCCGGAGCGACCTTCTCACTAAACAATCATCTAGGCCAGCGCACACTCGATAAGGGTTACGTCGTAGCTCCTGCCATAGCCGCGGACTTGAGTTATGAAGATGCGGTAGGCGGAGGCGTGAGTCAGCTCTCTACAACATTGTTCAATGCCGTCTTCTTCGGCGGATACCAAGACGTAACCCACACCGTGCATTCGCTCTACTTGAGCAGATACCCACTCGGTCGGGAAGCAACACTCAACTACCCATCTATCGACAACCGATTCAAGAACGACACAAAAAATGGAGTTCTGATCATTACTTCGTTCTCCTCTACCTCAATAACTGTGAGCCTTTACGGCGACAATGAAGGTAGAACTGTTCGAGCAGAGGGCCCCAACATCATCGAGACGATCCCGGTAGTAGTGGAGTACACCGAGGATCCCACGCTCCCGATCGGTACAGAGAAAGAACTATTCGCGGGGCACACTGGATATGTGGTCGAGAACTTCCGCATCATCAAGTATGCGGACGGCACTGAGAAGCGCCAGCGTTTTCGAGAGCGATACCAAATGGGGAAGCAGAAAGTAGCTCGCAACCTAGACCCAGCAGCTACTACTACCACGGCCCCATTAGTGCCGCTCCTCTAGCCGCTGCGCGACTACTTGAACAGCCCTTAAATAGGACAGCCCTTAAATAGGACAGCTCTTAAATGGGCTCGACGCTCACGTCGATCTGGGGAGCATTGGAGTCATAAGCACGTAGAGCGCCGGTGACGCGCACTGCAGCAAGATCACGGGTTCGATTCGGCGTGGCCTCTGGCATCTCAATCACCGCATGTAAACCTGCTTTGGTTCTCCATACTCGGGCGTTTAGCCCCTCCGACGACTCTCCGTTTGCAAGCATCGATGCTTGTAGTGCGGCTAGTGCTACCTGGCTGTGCTCAGGGCGAGAGTCGCGAACTACTTCATTCAACACTGCATTGATATCGCGCCCGCCAACCTCTGTAGCACCTAGGCCCGCGTATGGGTTTAGGCCGGCCTCGCCTGCAACTACCAACGGAACTCGAGCACGTAGCGCGCAGGCTGCACCATCTTCATGCGCCGATGGAACCGACCTAGCGAAGGTGCGAACAGTGAGAGCAACATCTACGCCCTCACCCTCTAGTGGGCAAGCGCTGGCGCCGGTCAAGCCGCTACAAGGGAATGCAGGCATACCTGCTTCGTGGCACCTAACGACAGAGTGCCCCTCTGCCTCTAACTCTGCGATTGCGTTCTTCGCAGAACCCGGCTCTGCCTCTAGCACCAGTACTCTCATCATCGCTCCCTAGTGCGGCGGTTGCCGCTCGCTAGAAAGCCTCGCCTATTTGGGGCTAGCAGTTGAGGGTCCCTCGGACTCTAGTAACCGGGCCTTTGGTCCCTTTCTTGCCCTACAAATCAGACAAAGTAACGCTTAATCCCTTCGCGAATCCCGCTGCTCTGCCAATCGAGTTGCGTAGACCGCGGCCTGCGTCCTTCGCTCCATGCCGAGTTTTGCAAGGAGGTTCGAGACGTAGTTCTTGACAGTCTTCTCGGCAAGGTGGACACGCTCTGCGATCTGGCGATTTGTTAAGCCCTCTGCAATTAGCTCAAGGATGTTGCGCTCCTGAGGAGTTAGATGCGTTAACCGCTCATCCTCCTGCGCTCCACTTCTTAAACGCTCAAGCACTCGCGCCGTTACACCAGGATCGAGCAGCGACTGCCCTCTCGCTACTTGGCGTATCGCCTGCACTAAGTCGTTGCCCCGTACCTCTTTGAGTAAGTACCCAGCAGCTCCAGCAATTATCGCTTGGAAGAGCGCATCGTCATCAGAGTAAGAGGTGAGCATCAAGCAACGAATCTCTGGATGACGCGACCTCACGTCGCGACATACCTCTACCCCGTTGCCATCTGGTAGGCGCACATCAAGAATCGCTACATCAGGTTTTGTAGGTGGGATACGTGAGAGTGCTTCCTCTGCTGTCCCTGCCTCGCCCACAATCTCAATGTCGTCCTCGGCCTCGAGTAATTCACGCAGACCTCTGCGGACAATCTCATGGTCATCCAAGAGGAAGACTCTGATCACGCTCGTAGCCTTGGGATCGGTGATTACCGGCGCATCCATCTCCGCCGATGACTCTTTCTTGCTAATCAAAGCGACCTCTCCCTAGACTCAAGAACGATGAGTGCACATACTGCCCCAAATGACCCGACTGATAATGCCTCGTCACAGAATTTTGCTGTGAATTCTGCTGTGGGTCCCGCGTCAACTAGCCCTGAGCGGTTAAACAAACTCTTAGGGGCATTCTTGGCAGTTGCTCAAGATCTCTCGTTATCAGCAACTCTTGACCGCATAGTGGAGACATCGAAGGACCTAGCTGGCGCGCAATATGCGGCACTTGGGGTAATTGCCCCAGATGGGACCCTCTCCGAGTTCATTACATCCGGGATTGATGCCGCTGGCATCGCGGCGATCGGTGCGCCCCCAACGGGTAAAGGCATCCTCGGTGCCCTCATCCTTAATCCTCAACCGCTCCGCATTGCAGATATCGAGACCGATGAGCGAGCCTTTGGTCTCCCCCCAAACCATCCTCCGATGCATTCATTTCTCGGGGTTCCGATTGTTGTGCGTGACCGAATTTTCGGGAACCTCTATCTCACAGAGAAAATAAACGGGGAGCAATTTACCCAAGAGGATAAATCGCTCGTCGTCGCACTCGCCGCTGCTGCTGGAGTTGCGATCCTCAACGCGCGCCTGCATTCTCAAGTGCAGGAGTTAGCGATTATTGAAGATCGCGAGCGCATTGCACGCGACCTCCACGACACTGTAATTCAGCGCCTTTTTGCGGCAGGAATGTCACTGCAGTCGACTAGCCGAATGGTTGACGACGCTCCAGCGGCGAGGATTCTTGAGGCCGTCGACAACTTAGATAGAACAATCCGCGAAATTCGCGGCACCATCTTTGCCCTGCAGCATCAGCAGCCAACTTCTCTGCATGCTGCCCTACGCACTTTGCTGGCCGAGTCGCGGTCGTCCCTCGGTTTTCTACCAGAGCTACTCACCGAGGGGCCCATCGACACAATCGTCTCACCCGAGATCGCCGAGAATATTCTGGCAACAACACGTGAGGCCATCAGCAATATCGCCCAGCACGCCAAGGCATCGCGCGCAGAGGTCTTCGTGCTCGCGGGCTCAGATGTTCGCCTGCGGATCACAGATAATGGGGTTGGCGTTGCGCCCTCAGATGATGCAGCGGAGAGCGACCTCCGGGGTAATGGCCTGCGCAATATGAGCGCACGAGCAGAGTCGCTCGGTGGCAAGTTGGCTCTTAGGCGTGGCCCCGAGGGTGGAACCGTACTTGAGTGGAGCGCTGCGCTAAGCGAGTAGATCTCACTACCTAGTCGCAAGAGCCCACTCTTGGGACCTTTGGCCCTAGGGAACCGATTGAGATCTGTGGAATCCTTCTCGCTGCATGTTTTTGTATGACTTCACTATCCTCGCTACCGACTTCGAGCATGTCGCCAATGCATTCCGCCGATCCGGCGCGCAAATGCTTAGTGCGGCAGCGGTTAGTTCAGGTAGCGATAGACCTCAACCACCTATCGTCGGAGAACTGCGGCCACGCTCTGGCGCGCTTGTTCTCTCAGTTGATTGGGAGCACTCTGGATGGGATGGAACTTTCATGGGCCTGCAGGGCGAGATTGAGTTCTCCCCCCTTGATGGAGGCAACACGCATTTAAGCGTCAGCGTCTCTTGGGATGCGGAGGGAAGCAATACCTATAGCTCTGCAGAGAAGAATCTGCGTAGGCACCAGGCCGAGCAAGTAATCCGAAATTTTGTTACGGCTCTCGCGCAGGAGGTCGCATCGCACAGCGGCGATCAATCCACAGGTTCATAGTTTCATCGGTCCACAGGTTCATGCCTATAAATAATTACTTCCGGCCACCGTGTTGGGACCTTCTACCCTGACCGATTTAGTACAGGTGCTGCAAGTATCTGCAGCGTTATAAGCAGCGTTATCAGAATCGTTATCAGAATCGTCAAAATTCCATTAACCAAGTATCCATTTACAAATAACAAACAGGAGGACCCGTGGGGTTCACAAGAGAAGATCGCAAGGCCGTGGGTTTCGGCGCATGGGTATTCGCACTATTTGCAGTGTTCTTCGCGTTCTTCGCGCTTTGGATTGCCGGCTCAGCGATGGGGCGCAGCGACAAAGCGAATACTCTTGCGAAGCAGAGCCTCGCTCCGAAGGTCTCAGAGACCGAGTTCAGCCTCGACGCTAAAGCTGTCAGTGCGGAGACCGGAGGAAATATCACCGTCTCAAACGTGGGCAAGATTCCTCACAACCTGACGATCAAGGGGACCAGCGCTAAGACCAAGGACTTAAATCCTGGAGATACCACCTTGCTGAGCCTAAAGGGACTCAAGGACGGTACCTATGAGATGTACTGCGCTATCCCAGGCCACGCTGCCTCCGGGATGGTCGGCACTGTCACGATCGGGAAGGGTGGCATGGCCGGCGGCATGGGCAACAACGAGGCCGCACAGCGCGCCTCTAACGACGCCGACGACAAAGCGCAGCTCCAGCCAGTTCTTAAGTATGTAGGGCAACTCACAGATGGCGCGAATACCAAGGGCATCGGCAACGTCCCTCTCGAGCCGACGCTTCTCCCAGACGGAACCAAAGAGTTCAAACTGACTGCCAAGATTGTTGATTGGGAGATCGAGCCCGGCAAGACAATTCGTGCGTGGACGTATAACGGAACAGTCCCCGGCCCGATGATTCAGGTCAACTCCGGCGACAAGGTCCGGGTCACGCTTACGAACAAGCTGCCTCAGAGCACTGAGATTCACTTTCACGGGCTTGAGATTCCAAACGCAATGGATGGAGTTCCCTACGTAACCAATAAGGGACCAATCAAGCCAGGGCAGACTTACTCATACAATTTTGTTGCCCAGCCAACCCCGGCTGTTGGTATGTACCACTCGCACCACCATGCAGAGCAGCAAGTGCCAGACGGACTTGCAGGTGCGTTCTTAGTGAGTTCGCTACCGATCCCGTCGGGATTCGCAGCGCCTAGCCAAGTAGTTCCTTTGGTATTGAATGACGCTGGAACAGTCGGCCTAAGCATCAATGGGAAGTCTTTCCCGTCGACCCTCCCAGTAATGGCCAAAGTGGGCGAGATAGTAGAGATCCACTACTTCAACGAGGGGCTCCAGATTCACCCGATGCACCTTCACGGTATTAAGCAGACGGTAATCGCCCAAGACGGTTTCCCACTCCCCGCTCCAGTTGATCAGGACACTGTGTTAGTAGGTCCGGGCCAACGAGTAACTGTGCTCGTGAGGGCTCGCGCTGATCAAGTTGGGGTCTGGGCATTCCACTGCCACATCCTTAACCATGCCGAGCGCGCTGATGGCATGTTCGGGATGGTCACGACATTCATCGTGTCTTAATAGTTTCGTCTCTTAACTAGTTAGGAGCTCCGCATTGGGGCGGCCTATCAGGCTTAGCGATATATACGATGCGCCCGTGCAGATGCCGGGCGCATCGTGCTATCTACTGGCACCCTCTAGTGGTGCCCTCTAGCGGTGCTATCTACTAATCCGCGCTGCGGACTCTCCACCAAACCTCGAGCACGCAGCATCCGAGTGCCGAGATAAGAAACGTCTCTAATACAGCGGCAGGCGAGGCAAACTCAATCGCAAAGAAACTGCTCATGAAAGGCACCACTGCACCGATCAGTAGAAGCGCCACCAATACCAAGAGGAGTAAGTAACGACCGCGCGTGAATGGTCT